>JBGVDX010000137.1:0-2259 GCA_045119575.1 Acutalibacteraceae bacterium | reverse complement strand
GCCGAAAATCTTAAACGAGCCGTTGCTGACGCTGAATTTTTCGGCGAAATCGGCTAAAGTTGTGTTCGGCGCAACGCCGGTAATGTATGTGCCTACCGTATAATCGGTTGAAATTACGGGATCCAAAACCGGTTGATCTTCTCCAACGATTTTTAGCGTAATTTTAATCGTGTATGTGCGTTTAACTCCGCTCGGCGCCGTAACGATGAGGGTTGCAATGTTAAGCCCCGCTTTAAGATCAAATTCACCTGTTCCGCTAACCGTAGCATAGGTCGTATTGGAGGTTTGGGCGTTAATCGTAACCGTTGTCGGGGCGTTGGCCTCGATCGTCGCCGTATACTCGGTAGTATATCGGTAAAAATTCGGGCTAATTGGATATCCGCTTATCGAAAGCGAGTCTAAAAGGTTGTTATTGTTTAGGCTGCTTGTCGGTTTCGGACAAGCGGTTTCGGGCATGTCCTTGTAAACGGGAATATAGAAAACGAGCGGGGAATTAAGTAGGTCGTCCGAATAGGCCGAAACCATCTTTAACGACTCGCTTGACGGAGCAAAAACGTTGGTCATATACTGATGATAATAATAACCGTTTCCGCCGTCGGTCACGTCAAATTTTTGTAAATAAAGGGTGTCCTGCTCTTTTGCAATATATTGCTTTGCAAGCAACTGAGCGCCGCCTAAAATGGATTTATACGGAGTGTCCCAACCGTTATTTTTGGCGGTTATAGCGCCGTTGACGTACATTCCGTTGGTGGCGGTGTCATAAGCGCCTACGTTGAAGTAATTGTAATAGTTTTCGTAGCCGTCTACGGTGCCGTGAGCAAGCGGATTACCTTTTGAGCCCTGCTCCTGCTTAAGACGGGAAGCGAGGTGATATGCGCTTACCTGCGATACCTTCGCCGCTTGCATAATAGCCTCGGCGAATGACGAAAATTCGTCGTCGGGATATTCGCCGGTCATAAACGAACCCGAAAGAATGTCGTTTATTCCGCTTAACGTGTGGTCAGAAACATAGCTTAGCTTTTCAAACTGGAATATGTACGAGTCGTCAAGGAAGTTTCTCGGGTCAATTGCCCACGAAACAATCTGTTCCGATGCCGCAACCCAACTTCCGTCAAGTCCTTTCCATGTGTTTTTTTCAAAATCAAAAGCATTTTCCTCAAACGATTTTTGTTCGGCGGGACTGCTTGCCGGAACAAGGTTAACTCCCACTTCGCTTTCGTTTTTGATAACGGTTGCCCAGTCGGGGCCGATATGTTGAGCAACGAAAATCCATTCGGGGTGTTGCTCGTGCAATAAACGAAGCCCGTCTTTATAACTTTCGGGGAATCCCTGTTCGGTTAGGTAACCTTCAAAATCGGTATCCTCTTCGATAAGCTTTATGAATTCGGCGGAAACGTAACCGTATTCGTCGTCGTATTCGATTTTGTACCAATCAATGCCGTCGCCCGTCGCGGTGTCGACAACGATGACCGTTTCGTTGTTGTATAACTTTCCAATGCTGCTATATCCTGTGCCGGCGCCGCTGCGAACGTTGAGGTAGGAGGTAACCCCCGTAACAACACCTTTTTGTGACGCTGCGTTAACCGAAATCGGGACTATGACGGTACAAACCATGACGACAGCCATGATTATCGAGAGTATAATTTTATTATACTTTTTCATCGAAAATCCCCCTTTTTTGTAGAACATACAAAGTATTATAAGTTAATTATGTCAACTTGTCAACTGAAATGGATTGGCGCTTCCCGCAACAATTTATTGGCGAGCCGCCTCTTGAGCCTCTATGAATTTTTTAAGCCAAGCCTCGCTGTCAACCTTTGACTGTTGCGCCTTTTTACCTTCTCCGGAATCGGTGCCGTTCATGATGCGTTTGTAAATCATTATGTCGTCGGTCATATATCCGTCATAGGTTAAATTGATAAAGTTCGAAAAATCGCTGCCTTTAAGGGCGTATGCCTTGCCGTCTTTGGCGTTAAAGAGGGGGTCGGTGTCGAAAATATCTCCGTCCTGAGTAAGCGATTGGTAATAATGCTCGTCGGCAATAATAAGCACGGCCTCGCCGAGCTGAAGCTCGCTTAAAAGGGTGGTCATGTTAGCGTAGTTCTGGTCTCTGTCGGTGCCGTTGGTGCAGTCCAAAATATGCACCAAAACCTCGCCGTCGCCGTTCAAATCCTCACCGTATTGAGCGGTATATATCTCCATAGCGGCACGCACCTCAGAGGGAAGATAATTGTCGAGGCAAAGCAATATTTTGTAGTC
>JBGVDX010000136.1:0-6625 GCA_045119575.1 Acutalibacteraceae bacterium | reverse complement strand
TTGCAGACCTACTCTGTATGAATTTAGTTCATTATAATACCGCTGCTTTTCTTTGTCAAGCAGTAATCATTTGCATAATAACATAAACGAACGGCGCAAAAACAATAGACGGCAGATAATCGGCAACTTTTATTTTGGTTATTCCTATTATGTTTAAACCAAGTGCGAATATAAGTAACGATCCCGTACTTGTAATTGCGGTTACAATAGCCGCGTCGGTTAATACGCTCGATAAAAGCTGTGATAAAAGGACAAGTCCTCCTTGAAAAACAAGAACAAATACTGCCGAAAAAAGCACGCCTATACCAAGGCTAACCGAAAGCATTATTGAAGAGATAAAATCAAGTAATGATTTAGTGAAAATAATTTCATTATCGCCGTTTAGTCCTGATTCGATAGACCCCGTAATAGTCATTGCACCGATACAGAACAAAAGACATGCGGTAACAAAACCTTCTGATACGGTTGAATTATTTTTATTATTTTTGAATTTTGCGGAAATTAAGTTGCCGAGTTTATTTATTCCGTCGTCAATTCTTAAAAGAGTACCTGTAACCGCTCCCAAAACTATTGAAATAATAAGAGTTAGCGTGTCGTTACATTCAAGAATACCTGAAATTCCTATGTAAACCGTGCACAAACCGATACCTATCATAACGGCTTTGCTTAGTTTTTCGGGTATTCCTTTTTTGAAAAGCAGTCCAATCAGGCTACCGACAATAACCGTAGCCGTGTTTACTAAAACTCCAATCATATTTCAGCCTCAAAAATTGTTTTTATATATGATATCACAGAATAAAAACAATTTCTATAATTATTTAAAAGGTTGTCAAAAGATTTATTAATTCTCCACGGCAGGTTATTCCTAAAACACGGTATGCGTTGTAGATTATTCTTTTTACAGTACCTTCTGATATAGAAAGTTCGCCGGCTATGTACTTGTTTGAAAAACCGCTTATGACCATGTCAATTATTTCGCGTTGCCTTTTCGTCAAATCGTCAAGCGGATTTCCAAGCTGTTTAGCGGTTGCGATTGACTCTAAATCGATTTCTGCTCCTTCGGGTATTATAATGACAATACCGTTGGTGCATTTGTAAATGTTTTTCATGGTAATCATCTCGATGTTTTTATTAATCTTTTTGCTATTATAACACCAATGTGACGAATTGTCACCACGAAATGCAAAAAGTTCACAATTTGTTAAAAAAATCGGTTTTTGCATATATTGTGTCATAATAATAAAAAATTAAATAAATATTGTTGATTTCTCTTTTTTTTTGAATAAATATGTGTTATAATCATGCTGTATAAATGTGTGAGTTGGTGAATTATGTCCAGAGTAGTTAAAACCGATGACGATAATATCATTATCGGCAGAAATTCTGTCTTAGAATTACTTAATTCAAATCGAGAAATCGACAGAATTCTTGTAGAAAAAGGGAACAAAACCGGCAGTATGAGCGCAATTATTGCAAAAGCCGGTCAAAAGCAAGTCCCGGTAAAATATGTTGTAGCTGAAAAGCTTAACAGCATTTGCCCCGGCGCTAATCATCAAGGGGTTATCGCTTACACGGCTATGCAGGAATATTGTTCGATAAATGATTTAATTCAACACGCAGCCGAAAAGAACGAAAGCCCGTTTATTATTATTTGCGACGGGATTGAGGACCCCTACAACCTTGGCGCAATAATTAGAACGGCCGAATGTTGCGGCGCGCACGGCATAGTTATTCCCAAAAGACGCAGTGTTGGTATTAATTACGCGGTTAGCAAATCTGCTTGCGGCGCCCTTGAGCATATGAAAATAGCAAGAGTTTCAAACATCACCGCTGCGATTAATGAACTTAAAGAAAACGGCGTTTGGGTTTACGGCGCCGATATGGACGGCGAGCCGTATGATAAGGTCGATTTCAGTGGGCCTGTAGCTTTGGTAGTTGGCGGCGAGGGAAAAGGAATAAGCCGAATCGTGAACGAAAATTGCGACGTTGTTTTATCGTTGCCTATGAAAGGTCGCATTACCTCGCTTAATGCGTCGGTTGCGGCGGGAATATTCATGTATGAAATTTTAAAATTCAGAAATTAATTATTCGGGAGTGCTACATATGAATAATAGACGAGATAATGATTTGAATTTTGACTTTGATTCTCCTATTGAAAACTTTTTTGTCGAAAGTCCTGACAGCGGGGAGGAGGTTTTCGATTTGGCGGCTTATGCCGCTTCCGGCGAAAAGAAAAATTCACGCGCCAAGCGCAATAGATTACATGAAGAAATCGAATTAGATAAAACAATTGCCGCTGAGCAGAACAGGTTTCACTCTAACAAGGAAAAACATTCAGCACAAAACGCAGAAACCAGAACAGCTCCTCATGCTATTACCGCCGATGAGCTTATGAGAGGCAGACGTCAAAGACAAAATACCGCTCCGACGCCTGTTTCAGTTTACGACGAAATCAAAGCAACAACGCCCGAAGCAAGTGCTCCTTCGACGGCTGAAAATTCTTCATCTGATGATAACGGTTATTCTTCAGCGGCGCAGTTGGTGTTCCAAAAAATGCGTGACAGAAAGCCTTCCGAGCCGATTCGTGAAGCAAAAACCGAACCCGAAGAGATTGAGGAAGAAATTAAAGTTGAAAACGCTGATTTTAATGAAATCGGCTTAAATGATATCGAAAATAATAAACCTGCAGAAGAAGTAGGCTTCCGTTACGAAAATAAAGAAAAAATAAATTATGAAAGCGTTAAATATGTTTTTAATCATGATGAGATAACCGATTCGGAACCTGAAAGTAAAACTTCGGAAGATGAAATGGATTTTGCTCCGATCACCGAAGAAGCTTCTTATAATGAATATGAAGACGATAATGAGCAGGAAGACGATAGTGTAAATTATTTTGAACCTGAACAGGCTCAAAATGATTCTGAAGATGATATTTATGTTCAACCGCTTTATATGGCTGATGATTTAAAAGCTAACGGCGAATCGGAAGCTGAAGATTACGTTGAATATGACTATCAAGGCGAAGAGTCGGCCAATTTCGATAACGAATATGAACAAGACTCTTTCGAATTAAATGATGATTCCGATGAATATGACGATTTCTCAGATGATTTCATGAACGATTTACCTCCAATCGGTAATGATGCTTATGATTTTGATGAAGAAATTGATGAATATGAAGAGTATGAACAGGGCGAAGAAGAGCTTTACGAAGGCGAAGAAGCTGAATTTGACGACGTCGGCTTCGACCTATTAGGCTCTGCGGATGAATTGTTTGAGGACGATGTTACTGTAGCAGCTCCTGTTGTTCAAAACGGTAACTTTGACGGATTAGACGAAGAATTACTTGATGATATTTCACCTTATAAGGAAAAGAAAGGCTTTTTTGCTAAAATAGCTAACGATAATGTTGAATATCATAATATTGATGATGAGTATAATGTCCGCTTTAACCTTAACAAACGCAAGAATTTTAACTTGATTAAGTTTGCGGTATCATTAGTAGGCGCCGTTGTTTCCCTGATTTTAACCTCCGGTATTACTCCCGTTGAGGTGTTTTCTCCGCTGTTTTGGATTATAATTGGCGTATTCAACATTATTACACTTGTTGTAAATTACGATAGTTTAAAAGCGTTTAATTATATTATCGACGGGGATTTCGAAATTGAATTATTACCTTCGATGGCCGGAATTGCATCACTTGTTCAGGCTATACTCGGTATTTTTAGAATTACTGTTTTTGAAGGCGTATTTGTATTTTCAATTATAACCTCAGCTGTTTTTGCTTTTACTGCGCTTGCTAATTATATTCGCGTGAACGATATTATAAAAAACTTTAATTTGATTTGTACCGAAGATGATAAGAACATAGTTACATTTGTTGAACAACCTGATTCAAACAAAGTAATGGACGCTGAAGACGGAATCGGATATCGAATTGCAATGCGCAAGAAGGTTAAAGATGTTCAAGGATTTATGGACTATTCGACTTCATCCGGCCCGTATGAAGGTTTAGCACAAAAAATCACAATAGCGACAATAGTATTATCGGTTATAATGGCTGTACTTTTTGTCATTTCCGCTAAAGCATATACTTTTTCGATAGGTTACACAGTAGCCTGTGCCGTTGCCGGATTATGCGGAGCTTTGTGTATAGCTACCCCTGTCAGCAGCTTGATACTTTCTGTTATTGCTGTTCGCCGTGTAAACTCAGTTTTAAAGCGGTATAACGCTGTTTTACCGGGTTATTTATCCGGAAAAGACATTGACAACATAAATGTTGTTTGCGCTGATATAACCGATTTGTTCGGTGAAGACGATGTAAAGTTGTATAATATAAAAACCTTCGGCGGACTTGCTCTCGATAAAGCGATTATCGATGCGTCGGCTTTGCTTACCGCCGCAAACAGCCCGATGCAATATATGTTCAGCGATTTTTCGGCTGTAGAAGCTGTTCCCGAAACCGATTCTATAGCATATGAGGAAAAAATGGGTCTGTCCGGTTGGGTAGGCGGCAGAAAAACATTAATCGGTAACCGAATGATAATGGAAACCCACGGAATTTCCGTTCCTCCCATTGAAGTAGATAAGAAAATTATCAGAAACGGATATTTTCCGGTTTATTTGGCGTCTGAAGGCCAACTCTCTGCGTTGTTCATTGTCGGTTATAACGCTAATTCGAATGTATCATACTGCTTAAAACAGATGTATAACTCGGGACTGACGTTGCTTGTTAAAACATGCGACCCTAACATAACTGACGAAATGATTGCCGATTATTTCGGCATACACCGTGACAGCGTTAAAATAATGTCACGTGAATCCGAAATAGTTATGAAAAAATCGTACACATCGGATTCCGCATCTTTAATATGTGACGATACTTACGGTTATTTTAACGGCGTGTTATCGTCTATTAAGCTTTGCAAGTATTCATGGTATTCCGCTGTAGCCCAAATAATCATAATAGCATTAGCATTTTTGATTTTCGGAATAGCGGTTGCAACCGGTTCTTTCGGTTTCCTGAATATTATTTCTTTAATCGTTTACAACATTATCAGCATATTGGTTATATATATATTCCACACAAAATATATATAATGGCAATTTTTTACCACTATAGCTATAAATTTGAACGATAAAATTACATTTGAAGACAAAATTCATCAAAAAATATTGACACTTTATTGTTTTTATGCTATTATGACAATAATGCATCAATATATATGAAAAGGAGAGTTATGAGATGAAATCGACTGGTATTGTTAGAAAAATTGACGAGCTTGGCCGAGTTGTAATTCCCAGAGAACTTAGAAAAACGTTCAACATCAAAGACAACGCTGATGCAGTTGAGATTTTCACAGAAGGTGAAATGATCATTCTTAAGAAGTACGAGCCATCCTGTATGTTTTGCCACGAGGGCAACGATGTCATTACCTACAAAGGACACAAGATTTGCAAAGCGTGCCTTGCTGAAATCAACAAATCCTGCGATGAATAATACCCCTAATCGGTACACTGATGTGTGCCGATTTTTTTCGTTTATAATAAGTAGAAATCAATATCTATTTATGTTATTATAATTAAGATGGAAAGGAGCTGTCTAAATCAATGAACAGTAAAAGAAAGCTGCTTTCGCTTGAAAATTCGGGCGGATTTTTTATTCCTGTTATAATTACCGTAGTTGCCGGATTGATTTTTGACGGTTCAACTATCAATATAGATAACTATATCTCTTCCATATTAATTGTTTTATCATTGGTTTTTATTGTATTTAGTTGTTTTTTGCTTTACTTAAAGAAACGTTTTACTACAAGGAATATTATCTTTTTGATAATGCTTTTTTCCTTTTTTGTAAGGCTTATTTACGCGCTGAAAACTCCTTATACCGTTAATCAGCATGATTTAGAATCACTTGGAGATTCGGGTCATTTAGAATATATTTATCGATTAGCAAATTTTAAAGGTTTGCCGAGTTCGAACGAGTGGCAATTTTATAATCCGCCGTTTCATCATATTACAGCCGCAATAATTTTTAAATTCAACAGTTTACTTGGCTTTTCGGTCAGTAGATGCTTTGAAAATGTTCAACTTTTAAGTGTTATTTGGTCAACCGTTACGGTCACGGTGGTATATAAAATACTGCGCTTGCTTAAATTTAACGGTTTGCCGCTTATTTTGACGTTTTCCTTAGTTGCGTACCATCCGACATTTACTTTATTTAGCGGAAACTTAAATAACGATCCTCTCGCGTTTATGACGATAGCCTGTGCGTTGTTTTTTGTTTTTAAATGGCGAGCTACTCTTAATATAAAATATATTTTATTTTCCGGTATGTTTTGCGGTATATCAATGATGACAAAATATTCATATTT
This sequence comes from Acutalibacteraceae bacterium, assembly GCA_045119575.1. Classification (GTDB taxonomy): domain Bacteria; phylum Bacillota; class Clostridia; order Oscillospirales; family Acutalibacteraceae; genus UMGS1976. The sequence goes on along the minus strand of JBGVDX010000136.1, from coordinate 251 downwards.
TTTCGTTTGTTTTTCAATATTGATATATGTTTTTATAAAGTGCCTTAAAACTCAACGAGATTTTACAAAAACTCTTGTTTGTTTTATCGTGCCTTGCGCAATATTAGGCCTTTGGTATCAAATCAGAAACAGCATTTTATTTGGACAAAACATTGTTCATTTTAATGAAATGTCATCTACAAGTTTGCAGTATATCTCGGATGCTTTTATTAAAAGATTGTTTGTATTACCGAAGATAGAGCGCAATATTT
>JBGVDX010000135.1:0-8197 GCA_045119575.1 Acutalibacteraceae bacterium | reverse complement strand
TAACGCAATTCCGACGGCGGAGGGCGCCATCGCTATCGCCGTTAACAGCACCGATTACTCACTTTGCGGCGCAAAATGCCTTATAAGCGGATACGGAAAAATCGGCAAAGTTCTTGCAAGATATCTTAAATCGCTCGGCGCCCTGGTAACGGTTAGCGCAAGGAAACAAAGCGACTTCGATTTTGCCGAAAAAGAAAATATCCCCTATATTCACAGCAAGGATATCGCCGCCCACGTCGCCGATTTTCCGCTTATATTTAACACGGTGCCTTACCGCATTTTCGGCGCCGAAATAATCGACCTTTTTTCAAAGAATACCCTTTATATCGAGCTTGCGTCTAAGCCGTACGGCATAGATTTTGAGCTTGCAAAGAGTAAAGGCGTTGAAGTTATAAACGCGCCAAGCTTGCCCGCAATAGTTGCGCCGAAAACGGCGGCAAAAAACATTTACAAGGCTATTTTCCATATAATTCGGGAGGAATTCTCATGATAAATTTAAAGGTGGGATACGCTATGTGCGGCTCGTTTTGTACCTTAAAACGCGCCGTAGAAGAGATTAAAGTTTTAAAAGAAAAGGACTTTGACATATATCCGATAATGTCACCTATCACCTATTCGACCGACACAAGGTTCGGTAAGGCGGCTGATTTTATCAGCGAGGTTGAAGAAATTTGCGGCAAAAAAATCATCTGCACCGTTAAAGATGCCGAGCCGATTGGACCGAAAGCACTGCTCGACGTTTTGGTTATTTCGCCGTGTACGGGAAACACGTTAGGTAAAATCGCAAACGGAATTACCGACTCGTCGGTTTCTATGGCGGCGAAAGCGCACCTTAGAAACGGCAGGCCGCTTGTTCTAACTATTGCGACCAACGACGCATTGTCGGCGTCGGCAAAAAATCTCGGCGCTCTTATGAACACGAAAAACGTTTATTTCGTGCCCTTCGGCCAAGATGACGCTTTTAAAAAGCCGACCTCGCTTATCGCCGACTTTTCGCTTATATACGATACGGTAATTTCGGCGCTTGACGGAAAACAGTTTCAACCGATACTTTTAAAATGAAAAAAGCGGAGGAAGGGAGACGCTTCGTAAGGAAGTTGTCTCCCTTTTTTTATATAAAAATGACACTTTGCGCAAGAGCGAAAGTGTCATAGTGGGTTATGTACTTTGAAACTACATTTATCTCAAAAACAAATAACTACTTTTTCGGTGCGTGTAAGCGATATTGCAAACTACGTTTGCAGCGATATTTTTACCTTACGGTAAAAGCGATATAAAAGCCCTTGGCTTTTGCGATATTATATTCGTGCCCTTTCACGCGGCGAAGCCGTATATCGCGCGGGTTGCCGCATATCGCAACTTTAGTTATATCGCTCGTGCTTTGCACGAATATAGCTGAGGCACACCTTCCTTACGGAGGGTGCCCCAATCCCCTCCGCTTTAATTTATTTAATCGTAGACCAGTCGAATTTAGTAAGCTGGCCTTCGTTTTTAAGTTCGGGGTAGCCCCACTGACGCAGGGTTTCGTAAACGCCCACGGCGACCGAGTTGGAAAGGTTAAGGCTTCTTGCGTCGCCAATCATAGGTATTCTTACGCAACGGTCGGGGTTATCGAAAAGCAGTTGTTCGGGTAATCCGTGGGTTTCGGCGCCGAAAACAAGATAACAGCCGTCGGGGTACTCGATATCGGAATAGGTGTTAAGCGACTTGGTCGAAAAATAATAAAATTCGCCCGAATTTTTGCCGAAAAAATCGTCCAAATCGTCGTAATAGGTTATGTCAAGAAAATGCCAGTAATCAAGTCCGGCACGTTTAAGCTTTTTGTCGTCAACCTTAAATCCCATAGGCCCTACCAAATGGAGCCGCGCCCCCGTTGCGGCGCAGGTGCGTGCAACGTTGCCGGTATTTTGCGGAATTTGCGGCTCGACCATTACGATATTAAGTACAGCCATTGAAAATACATCTCGCTTTTCAGTAATTTGATAACCATTGTAACACATATTGCCGCCTTTTACAAGTTGACACAAGGCGGATATTATAGTAAAATAAAACGGAATATAGATATTATTCTTTAAAAGGAGGCGACGGCGAATGTTAAGTGAGCTTGCTTCGTTTTACTGCTGGCTGATACGCTTCATTATTCCCGTTGCGGCCGTTACTGTCATTTTTCTTTGCGCTAAAATTTTACTCGTCAACAAAAAAGGTAAGCCCGTGCTTGCCGAGTTTTTCGATAAATCGGGAACCGTTTATCCCATAACCTCTTACGAAAACGCTATCGGCAGAGGTAAACAATGCGATATTTGCGTTCCGTCGAAAAGAGCCGCTTTAAGGGCCGCGGCGCTTACCCTTAAAAACGACGGGTGGCATATTTTCCCCGTCGCAAGCACCGCCGTTTTGGTTAACGGAGAAAGAATTGACGGCGACTGCCTGATAGAACACGGCGATACGGTAAATATCGGGGGCGCCGAGTTGGAGCTTGACGACCGAATTGAGCCCGATATCCCCTGCGACGTTACGGGCGAGCTTAACCGCACACGGGCTGTATGCGCCGCCGCCGTTTTAACCGCTTTGCAGGTTATGGTTGCGGTATCGCTTATATTGCACTACGCTTTTCTTGGAGATATTCCGCTTCAAATTCCCGCTTGTTTCGGCGGACTTATAGTAGTTGAATGGGTTTACCTAGTTCTTATGAAATTTAAAAAGGTCGGCGTAGAATTACTTGCCTTTTTTCTTTGCACCTTCGGACTTGCCGTTGCGGCAAGCGCCGTTCCCTCCGCCCTTTATAAACAGTTTATTGCCATGATTTTGGGACTTGTCATGTTCCGCGTGCTTTGCCTTGTGCTTACTAACCTTGAGCTTACGATGAAGCTCCGTTACGCCGTGGGCATTTGTGCAATAGGGCTCTTGATGTTCAACATAATTTTCGGTACCGAAATGTACGGCGCCAAAAACTGGATTGATTTAGGCCCGATTACCGTACAGCCGTCGGAATTCGTCAAAATCGCTTATATTTTCGCCGGCTGTGCTACGCTTGAGCGGTTAATGACAACCCGAAACCTTATTCTTTTTACCGCTTTTTCGGCGGGCTGTTTTATCCCGCTTTTCCTTATGCGAGATTTCGGTACAGCGTCGGTTTTCTTTATGGGCATGCTTATTATCGCGTTTATGCGGTCGGGCGACCTAAAAGCGATTTTGCTTTTTATCGGCGTTGCGGTTGTCGGAATTATCGCGATTATTACGCTTATACCGTATGTTGCAAGCCGATTTGCTACCTTTATGCACGCGTGGGACAACCCCTACGACGGCGGATATCAGCAGGTCAGCACAATGATTGCAATAGGCAGCGGCGGGCTTTTCGGCGTCGGCGGAGGTAAGGGAAACCTTGACCTTGTTGCGGCGTCGGACACCGACCTTGTTTTCGGCTTTGTTGCCGAGGAATGGGGACTTATTGTAGGTCTCGCCTGCGTTGCGGCGCTTATAATATTTGCGCTTTATGCCGTAAAACGCGCCGCCCTTACCGATTCGGTTTATTACTCGATTGCGGCGGCAGCGGCGGCCGGAATGTTCCTTTTTCAAGCGGCGCTTAACATCTTCGGCTCGACCGACCTTTTGCCCCTTACCGGCGTTACCCTGCCGCTTATATCAAACGGCGGCTCGTCAATGATGGCAAGCATGGGAATGTTGGCGTTCATAAAATCCGCAGGGCTCGGAGGTGACAGCAAATGAAACAAATGTCAATCAGGGCGCTGTCGCTGATAGCCTTTACGGCTGTTTTCGTTATCGGTATTTTTTCGCTCACCTATTTAAGCATGACAAGGGGCGACGAGTGGACAAGCTTCCCCGCCAACCGTCACATTTACAAAGACGGCATCATGGTTAACGCAGGGGACATTACCGACCGCTTCGGAACGGTGCTTGCAGCCACCGAAAACGGACAGCGAATTTTTAACGACGATTACTATACCCGCCTTTCGACGCTACACGCCGTCGGCGACTTTGACGGGTTCATAAAAACCGGTGTTACCACGGCGAAATGGGACAAGCTGACCGGATATAACAAGATTACCGGTCTTTACGACGCAAAAAAAGGCGGTAATAACATTCAAATGACCATAAGCGCCGACCTAAACACGGTTGCGCTAAAGGCTTTGGGAAATTACAGCGGCGCCGTAGGCGTTTATAACTACAAAACGGGCGAAATGCTTTGCATGGTTTCGTCTCCGTCATACGACCCGAACAAAAAGCCCGAGGAAACCGACGGAATTTATATCAACCGCTTTTTATCCTCGTCATATCCGCCGGGCTCTACCTTTAAGGTCGTTACGACCATTGCGGCGCTTGAAACCCTGCCCGACGCAGAAAGCCGCGAATATGATTGCGATTACGGCACCTACGTTGACGACGAGTTAATTTCGTGCATGTCAAAACACCACACCGTTAATTTGCGCGACGCTTTGGCTAAGTCCTGCAACGCTTATTTTTCACAGCTTGCCATTGACCTTGGCGCCGACACAATGCAAAAATACGCCGACAAGCTCGGCTTCAACACCCCCGCCGAAATCGACGGCATTACCGCAAAGGCGGGCACGGTTGATTTAGATAAAATCCGAAAGGTTGACCTTGGTTGGGCCGGAATGGGCCAATATACCGACCTTGCTAATCCGTTACAGTATCTTACCCTTATGGGTGCGATAGCGGGCGGCGGAAAAGCGGCAAAACCGTATATGATTGACTCGATTACCACTAACGAGGGTATTGAAATATACCGTGGCGGCGTTACCTATACCCAACGTATGTTTTCGGAATCAACCGCAACCGCTGTACACGCCATGATGCGTAACTGCGTTGCCTCCAACTACGGCGATTACCGTTTCCCCGACCTTAACGTTTGCGCCAAAACGGGTACCGCCGAGGTAGACCAAGGAGTTACGCCCCATTCTTGGTTCGTCGGCTTCGTTGAGGATAGCGACTGTCCCCTCGCCTTTGTAGTCGTTGCCGAAAACGCAGGCGCAGGCGTAGGCGTTGCGCGAACGGTCGCCAACAAGGTTTTGCAGGCGGCAAAACAAATAGTTTGAAAACCTTATTAAAATGAAGGGATGATTATAAAATGAACAAAAAAATCGTTTATCTTACCTTAACAGTATGTGCTCTTATTGCTGTGCTTTGCTCCTGCACCTCCTCAAAGGGCGACTCGCTTTTAGAGGTCGTTGCCGGCGTTAAGGGCGAGAGCAGCGAGGTTTCCTCAATGGCTCCGTCAAGCAGTGAAGCCCCCTCAAGCAGCAGCGAAGCTCCGTCAAGCTCGGAGGCCCAGTCGATTGACGAATCGCTCGACATTGTTTACCCCGAAACAAATTATTCCACCGCACGTACCGGTTGGGTCGCCACCGAAACCGACCCGCTTACACTCCGCAGCCATCCGAGTTCTTCCGATTACGAAACGGTTGTAATGATTCCGAAGGGCGCCAAAATCACCGTTAAGGGCGCAACCGGCAACTTCCTTTTCGTCGAATACGATAAAAAACTCGGTTACGTTTCCAAGCAATACGTAAGCTTTGACGAGCTTTCATCTGCAAGCTCCGAAAGCGCTACCTCGTCCGAAAGCTCCAGCAACGAACAATAAATAAAACGTCGAAATTCACAAATAATTGTAATTCGTTTGTAAAATTTGCACATCAACCACCTTTGAAAATCCTGCTAAGTGGTGTAAATCATGGAAAAATTTTGTATGATTTGACTTATATGCTCTTTTTGACCTATAATATAAGTATAATTCTTATAAGGAGGACTGGCATATGACCAAAACAATTTGCAAAACAGTTTACGATACCGACAACGCCGTTGTTGTAAAGAAGTTTACATCGGGTTTTCTCGGTGACCCCGCAGGATACGAAGAGGTTCTTTACCAAACCGAAACCGGTTCTTACTTCATCTATGTTAACGGCGGTCCCGAATCGCCCTATCCGACCGAGGATATTAAGCGTATCGCCAAAACTAAGGTCGACGCTTGGATTGCAGAACGCGAATAATAGTCAAAAAAATTATATCGGTTCGACTTTAATTAGTCGGGCTGATATAATTTTTACATAAAGAAAATTTAAATTTTACATAGAAAATTTACTGTTCTGTTATTGCTATTCCTTGGGATAAGTGGCATAATATTAAATGGCATAAATTCGTCATAAATGTATTCAAAATGTTAGCAAAAAGGAAGGCAAAATCAATATGAGAAGAACCAAAATCGTTTGCACCCTTGGCCCCGCAAGCTGCACCGAGAGCGTAATTGAAGATATGTTAAAAAACGGCATGAACGTTGCCCGTCTTAACTTTTCCCACGGGACTCACGAATATCACAAGGAAATGATTGATACCTTCCGCAGAGTGCGTGACCGTTTAAAGCTTCCGGCGGCTGTTTTACTTGACACAAAGGGCCCCGAAATAAGAACAAGGCTTATTGAAAACGAAAAAATCGAACTTAAAAAGGGCGACAGCCTTATTCTTACCGCCGACGACGATAATGTTAAGGGCAACTGTGTATCTATAACATACGCAGACCTGCCGAGCCAGCTTAAGGGCGGCGAAAAAATAGTTATCGACGACGGTAAAATCGAGCTTCGAGTTGTAAGCGTTACCGAAACCGATATAATCACCAACGTTATTGTCGGCGGCACGCTTTTTCAAAAAAAGAGCATTAACGTTCCTAACGTCAGCCTTAACATGCCTTATATAAGCGAAAGAGACGAAAAGGATATTCTTTTTGGTATAGAAAACGACGTTGATTTTATCGCCGCTTCATTCGTAAGGCGCAAAGAGGACGTTATTGAGCTTAGAAAACTGCTTAATTATCACGGCGGACACAGTATCAGAATTATATCCAAAATAGAAAACATAGAGGGCGTTGAAAACTTCGACGAAATCCTTAAACATTCCGACGGCGTTATGATTGCCCGCGGCGACATGGGCGTTGAGGTTGAGTTTGAGCGTCTTCCCGGTATCCAAAAGCAGTTTATAAGAAAATGCTACTGCTCGGGTAAGATGGTTATTACGGCGACCCAAATGCTTGAGTCGATGATTCACGCAAGTATGCCGACAAGAGCCGAAATTACCGACGTAGCAAACGCCGTTTTCGACGGCACGTCGGCGGTTATGCTTTCGGGCGAAACGGCTATGGGCGACAACCCCGCGCTTGTTGTAAAAACGATGGCTAAAATTGCGCGTCAGGCTGAGCGTGACGCCTTTGAAATGGACGTTTACAGCGGCATAAACCATCTTAACAGCAACGACACAACCAACGCCATTTGCGACGCCGCCTGCACCACCGCGAGGGACACCAACGCAAAAGCGATTATCGCCGTTACCAAATCGGGCACATCGGCCCGCCGCGTTTCAAAATTCAGACCGAAGCAGCCGATTGTTGCATCCACCCCCGACATGAAAACATTCCACCAGCTTTCCCTTTCGTGGGGCGTATCTCCCGTTGTTGCGCTTAACCAAGACAACGAGGACAGCTTATTCCTCCACGCAATCGACTGCGCCAAGAAAATTGACATAGTTAACGACGGCGATACCGTTGTTATCACCGCAGGATTACCGCTTAACCAGCCGGGCACAACCAACCTCCTTAAGGTTGCGACGGTTTAAGGTTGAAAAAATATTTTAAGCGGTACAATAATTAAAATTTCACTTTTGGGGAGATGATTTTTCCGTGAACATTTGGCATGACATTGAGCCTCATAGAATTTCGGCAACCGACTTTATTGCGGTTATCGAAATACCCAAGGGCTGTAAAATCAAATATGAGCTTGACAAAAAGACAGGATTTTTGCGTATGGACCGTGTGCTTCACACGTCGACCCATTACCCTGCCAACTACGGATTTATCCCCCGCACCTATGCCGATGACCACGACCCTCTTGACGTACTTGTGTTAAGCTCGGCGTCGGTTTATCCGCTTACCCTTATGCGTTGCTATCCTATCGGCGCAATAAAAATGACCGACAACGACGAAAACGACGAAAAAATCATAGCCATTCCGTTTGACGACCCCAACTACAACGTTTACAAAAGCATTGACGAATTGCCGAAACATGTTTTTGAGGAAATGGCTCACTTTTACTCGGTTTACAAAGAGCTTGAGAAAAAGAAAACCGCCGTTCAGGAGATTGTTGCTCCAAATGAAGCGGTTGACATCATAGACAAG
>JBGVDX010000134.1:0-3022 GCA_045119575.1 Acutalibacteraceae bacterium | reverse complement strand
AAGCTTCAACATGACATTAACTTTAAATGTTAAAGAAATTGTTGATAATATTTAGTCGGTGGGAGTTTGCAAATTCTTGATAATATCTTCGATAACGTTCTTTTCCTTCGGCTGAACCTCCATCATGGCGGCTACCTTGTTTATGGAATGAAGAACGGTTGCGTGATTTTTACCGAAATTAGAGCCGATTTCCTCAAGCGACATGTCGGTAATCTCGCGAACGATGTACATACAAATTTGGCGCACCTTGGTAACGGGAGCGTTTTGCTTTTTGCTCATAATATCGTCGTAGGAAACCGAATATGTGCGTCCAACCTCTTCAATAACCTTTGTAACGGTGATGGGTTCGGGTTGGAAATCGTTTTTAATGTCGCGGATAACGCTTTGAACGTGGGCAATGGTCGGCTTAACCCCGTCGATTTTATAGTTCATTTGGAGCTTTTTAACGGTGCCCTCAAGCTGTCTGATGTTTTGCTTAATGTTTTCGGCGATGTAGTAAACAACCTCGTCCTCGATATCAAGGCCAATCATCTGCGCCTTGCGCTTGATAATGCCAACGCGGGTTTCAAATTCGGGCGGAGCAATATCGGTGATAAGTCCGCTTTCGAAACGGGAACGCAGACGCTCGTCAAGGGCTTTAATGTCCTTCGGCGGACGGTCGGAGGTAACAACAATTTGCTTATTGTTAAGGTGAAGGGCGTTAAAGGTGTTGAAAAATTCAACCTGAGTTTCCTCTTTACCGGCGATAAACTGGATATCGTCTACAAGCAAAATGTCAACGTTGCGGTAACGGTTGCGGAATTCCTCCATGCGACCCTCATGAACGTCGGTGATAAAGTCGCTGATAAATTCCTCCGAATGGACATATAAAATGTCTTTGGAAGGGTATTTATGCTTAACGTGGTTGTAAATTGCGAGCATAAGATGGGTTTTACCAACGCCGGAATTTCCGTAAATTACAAGCGGATTATAAACAATCGACGGCTTTTCGGCAACCGCCATGGACGCCGCGTGGGCGAAGCGGTTGGACGAGCCGACAATATACGTGTCGAAGGTGTATTCGTAGCCCGACGGCTCGGCAGGGATAGCGTGGTTACCCGTAAGGTCGGGATTTTCCTCGCAAAGGACACGAAGCCCGACGGGGAACCCCATAATTTGTTGAAACGCGGTTTTAATAAGCTCAGCATAGGTTTGGTCGATAACCTTTTTATGAATGTTGTGAGGAACCTTTAAAACGGCCTCGCCGTTTTTAAAATCAACCGGTTCTATTGTATGTATCCACATGCTGTAAGCGACGTCGCCCACTTTGGTGGCGCAAAATTCGTCAACCAAGCCCCAAACATCTTTAAAAGTCTGCATAATTTTTTTAAAGCTCCTTTCATTTTTTTATCCTCGAAAAATTATCCCGAAACGCCGTTTTTTAAAAAGTAAATTTTTGGCTTTTAAACTACAAAAACCGACCGAAAAAACGGCACAAAATTACGCAATTTTACACCCTTACATTTTATCACAAAAACGCCCAAAATACAAGCAAATTTAATGATTTTTTCAACAAAAAAATCCGACTTTTTTGAAATCTCAAAAAGTCGGAAATTTTATGTAAAAATAAGGTTAAATTAAGGCCGAAAAATGCGCTTTTTTACGCAACCTTAACCTCAAAATAGTCGTAGCTGTCGTCGGTAAGCGGCTCGTAAATTCTTACCATCGCTTTCAGCGAGCCGTTTTGGTCAAAGAAAAGCGACATATCAACGTCAAAATCAACCTCGGTCGCGGCTTTTGCCCGCTCATAGGCGGTAATTTCGTCGGGCGTGTTATAATCGTCCGATTGACCGTAAAGTTGCGTAAATTTGTCCTTTGCCGCGTTAAGAATTTTTGCCTCGCCGTCGCTTGAGGTAAATCCCGCCGCCAAAATAACCTCGTTATTAGTAAGCTCGGCGCCCGTTTTAACGCTTATGTTTATCGCCTTGCAAAGGGTAAACTGGTCGCCGAACTCGCTGCGTATAACTACCGATAAAACGTTGTTTTTGGCGTTGGCCGAATATCCCATTTTTGTCATTTCAATTTGTCGGCCCTCGTTCATCGCCTTTGTCTCAACGCCGATAAGAGCGTTGCAATAATTGCTTATGCTGTCGTTAACCTTGGTAAGGTTTACGTTGGGAATATAAAGCTGAGGGTATTCATAGGAATAGTCGATTCTTTCGCCGTCGAAGGTATAGGAATCCTTTTCGCAAAAGCCGACCTTAACCACCTCGTTCATGTCGAGCTTAACCTCCGCCTCGGAGGAAACCTCGCTTGACACCTCGGACACGCCGTAATAATTCGGGTCGATGTCGTTAACAACGTCGTCTAAAGTTGAATTGCTTTTCGGAGCGCAGGCGGAAAACGCAATCAAAGCAACCGCCGCAACCGCAAAAATCGGTTTTTTCATATAAAAATGTCCCCCGTTATCTGTTTTTCTTTTGCAGCGCCATAAGGTTTTGCAAAATTTTGATAAGGGCGATTACGATAAAGCCCGCAATAACAAGCAATATCGAAGCAACAAACGCCGAAATCACGCCCGAAATCATCTCGCCCGACGACGGAAACTCGTTTCCGCCGAAAAGGGCGAACATCTTGCCGATAAAGTAAATGGGCGAAATAAGGAACAAAAGACAGCTTATAACGCGCATAACCATGCAAATCGTCTTGCCCGAATCGGAGTAAAGGTTGGAAAGCGAGCCTTCCTCATACGGCTTTTCCTCGTATCCCTTTAAGCTGGGCTTTTCGGCCTTTTCGCCGTCGTTATAAAAGCGCACTTCCTCGCGTTCTTTTTTTGCCTTTTTCGTCTCGGCGATTTTAGCCTCGTAATGCTTCACCCCCGTCGACTTTTCGCTTTTATACGAATCGTCGCTCGGACGTTCAAACGCCGATTTCTTGTGCTTTTTCGGCTTTTTGTCTTCAATTTTGTCGCCGACAATGGATATAATATCGTCGTCTAATTTTTTAGCCATAACCTAATCCTCCAAACGGGGAAATTAAACCG
>JBGVDX010000133.1:0-5980 GCA_045119575.1 Acutalibacteraceae bacterium | reverse complement strand
TTAGCAAGGTTAATACCCATAGCCTCTGCGGCTACTTCGTCGTCGCGGATAGCTTTAAACGCTCTGCCGTATGTGGATTTTATAAGCAAGGCGATAAAGCCGATACAGATAAGCGCAACGAGGAAAAACGGTATTACATAAGACAGCTTACTGAACGGCGTACCCTTTAACGAATCCTTAAATGAATTAAGCTTACTAATCGGGAAGGAGCCGTTGGTAAGGCGACCGAGCTTATCCCACTGGATAATTGTACGCAGGATTTCCGCAAAGCCTAAGGTTGCGATGGCAAGATAGTCGCTTTTTAGCTTAAGCACCGGCAAGCCGATAAGGAAAGCGAAAACAGCGGCGACAAGTCCCGCCAAAACAATGGCTACAATAAGCGGCAACTCAAAATCAACAAGCGGTTCGCCCGAAAAACTAAATACCGTGGCGCGATTTTCGTCTTTTATCGAGAAGATAGAGAAAACGTATGCGCCGATAAGCATGAATCCCGCCTGACCGAGGGAGAAAAGCCCCGTAAAGCCGTTAAGCAGGTTCATGGAAACGGCAACGATTGCGTAAACGCAGCCCTTTTGAAGCACCTTAACAATCATGTCAAAAGAGTTGGAGGTCATGTCGATTAAGACAAGCACGGCAAAAAGCGCCGCAAACAACACGATATTAGTATATGTATTAATCTTTTTTGCCTTTTGCTGATTGGTTATAAGTAAAGATTTCATGGCCTACCCCTCCTTATACCTTGTCGATTGTCTTCTCGCCGAAGAGACCGGACGGTCTTACGCAAAGAATGACAATAAGAAGGGCGAAAGTAAATGCATCCGAGAAAGGAGTAAGGCTTACTCCGCCGATTGATAAAGAACGGATAAGGTTTTCGCAAATACCGATAATAAAGGCGCCGATAACTGCGCCCGGGATTGAACCGATACCGCCGAATACGGCAGCAACGAAGGATTTAAGGCCCGGCATAGCGCCCGATGTAGGTACAACCGACGGGTAGTTTGCGAAATAAAGAATTGAACCGACAGCCGCAAGCAAAGAACCGATGATAAAGGTTACGCTTATTACTCGGTTAATTTTTACGCCCATAAGCTGAGAGGTTTCAAAATCCTTGGACACCGCACGCATGGCAATACCGATTTTTGTAAAGCGGATAAGGAGAACAAGCGCGACAATTAGCGCAATTGTAAGCACCGGAGTGATTACGGTAACCCATTTTGTAGTTGCGCCGAAAATTGTTACGGTATCGGAAAGGAACGGGATAGACGGATATGTTTTTGCAAGGCCGCCGGTGATGTACAAAGCGACGTTTTGAAGCATATATGATACACCGATAGCCGAAATCATAACCGACATTCTCGGAGATGTACGGAGCGGCTTATATGCAACACGTTCGATTGTAAATCCGACAAGCACCGTTACGATAAGCACGAGCGGTATAGATAAATAAAGCGGCATTGCCGTAGTTGCGTATATCATGATAAGTCCCGCAACCATGAACACGTCACCGTGGGCAAAATTGATAAGACGGAGTATGCCGTAGACCATGGTATAACCGATGGCTATAAGCGCATACTGTCCGCCGACAGATATACCTGCCAAAATGTAGTCCATCAAAGGAATTCCTCCAAATGCCAAAGGACATTGAACATTAGTTCGGTAAATGTTCAACAGCCTTCGGTAAGTTAGTCGTGTTTTTTAAAAAACCAAGGTCGGATGCGAGGCATCCGACCCTGTTTTAATAGCTAAACCGGATAGATTATACGCCCTGTTCTTTTACAAACGTCCAAGCGCCGGTAGCAGTGTCGGCAGCCTTGATATAAGCTACGGTACGCTGTGCGTCGCCGTTTACGGAGTCAAACTTAATCTGGCCCGTAACACCGGTATAATCAACGTTCCAAAGAGCTTCCATAATCTTAGCAGAATCGCCGGAGCCGGCAGCCTTGATAGCCTCAAGCGCTACAAAGTAAGAGTCGTAACCCATTGCCGAAACAGCCGCAACGATGTCGTTACCACCGTTGTTGGTAAGGTTCTGCGGGTCGGAGTTAATCCAATCTTTGAAGCCCTTATCGTAGTCGGCGTTACCGCCTTCCTGATAGAAGGTCGTTACGTTGATGGTTACGTTCTTGCCCTTAGCGGCGTCAAGAATTACGTTGGAATCCCAAGTATCGCCGGCGTAAAGCGGCATGCCTGCGTCCTGAGTGGCAGCAGCCTCAATGATAAGCTGAGCATATGTGGTAGAAGTAGGAGCAAAGATAGCCTCTGCGCCTGCCTTCTTAGCGTTGGTGATGTAAGAAGTGAAGTCAGCCTGGTTGGTCGGGAAGTTTTCGGCTATTACTTTACCGCCGAGCTTCTCGAAAGCGTCCTTAAAGCTGCTTGCAAGACCGAGGTCGTATGCGTTGCCAAGCTCAGCAAGGGTGTAAGCGGTCTTAACACCGTTATCCCACGCGTACTTAGCAAGAACGGAGCCCTGGAACGGGTCAAGGAAACAAATACGGAAGTAATGCTGGTTTCCTTCGGTAACCTGAGTGTTTGTGCAGGTAACGCCGATAGCGGGGATGTTAGCTTCTTCAAATGTAGGAGATGCGGCAATAGATACGCTGGAGCCGTAGGAGCCGAGAACAACCGAAACGCCGTTGTTTACAAGCTCAGCAGCGGCAGTAACCGCTTTATCGTCAGCAGACTGGTTGTCAACCTCAACAAGTTCAATGTTGTAGGTCTCGCCGTTGATTGTAACGGTCGGCTGAAGGCTGTGTGCGTATTTAATACCTAAGGTTTCCTGTTTACCGCCGGCGCCGTTAGCTCCGGAGGCAGGTTCAAAGATACCTATTTTGATGACCTTGTCACCGCCCACAGTATCGCCTTCACCGCAACTGGCTAAGCAACCGCAAAGCATGGCTAAGCAAAGGACTATTGCCAATATTTTTTTCATGATGTTTTCCCCCTTGAATAATTAAAATGCGTTTTTTGAATAATATATTTTATATATTATTTATATAATATTATAACAAAATCGCCTTATTGTCAATTAATTTAACCGAAAACCGCGTAAATTGTAATTTTTTTTGTGAACAAAAACGATTTATCTCATTTCGTTTTGGCGTTTTTGCACGGAGAACAACTGTCTTTTTAATAGAGACTGCATTAATATTTATTCAAAAAGGGGTAGAAATATTAAAGCGCTTGTAGTATAATGCAGGTGGTTTATGAATCCATTTAAATTATGAGGAGCATGAAAATGAAAATTGTAATAATGGGTTGCGGTAAAATCGGCACAACCATTTTATCAAGCCTTGTTGCGGAAGGGCACGACGTCACCGCCATTGACGACAACATGGAGGTAGTTAACGAGCTTTCCAACATATATGACGTAATCGGCGTTTGCGGTAACGGCAACGATTGCGAAACCTTAAGCGAGGCGGGTATTGAAAAAACCGACCTTTTCGTTGCTATCACCGGCTCCGACGAAATGAACATGCTTTCCTGTTTCCTTGCAAAACGTATGGGCGCTAAGCACACCATCGCCCGCATACGCAACCCCGAATACAATGACCAAAGTTTAGGCTTCATGAAACACGAGCTCGGCCTTTCTATGGCCATAAACCCCGACCTTTTGGCGGCGCAGGAGCTTTTTAATATTTTACGTCTCCCCTCCGCCGCTAAAATAGAAACATTTTCGCGCCGCGCATTTGAAATGGTTGAATTAAAGCTTAAAAACGATTCGGTGCTCGACGGTATCACTTTAAGCGAGCTTAGAAAAAAATATGACGTAAAATTGCTTGTTTGCGTTGTTCAGCGTGACGACGAGGTTTACATTCCCGACGGTAATTTCGTGCTTAAAAGCGGAGACAAAATCGGTATAACGGCGACTCCGTCGGAAAATATGAGATTTCTTAAAATGGTCGGCACAATGCAAAAACACGCAAGAGATATAATGATTTTAGGCGGCAGCCGCACCGCTTTTTATCTTGCAAAAATGCTTATTTCAAGCGGAAACTCGGTTAAAATCATCGAAAAGGACCACGAGCATTGCATTGAACTGTGCGAACAGCTGCCCGGAGCCATTGTTATAAACGGCGACGGCGCTCAGCAGGAACTTTTAAGCGAAGAGGGATTAGCGTCAATGGACGCTTTCGTTTCGCTGACCGGTATGGACGAGGAAAACATACTTATTTCCTTCTACGCCGCGTCGCAAAACGTTCCTAAGGTTATTTCCAAGGTCAACCGTGACGAATTTGCCTATATTGCCGAAAAAATCGGTCTTGACACAATAGTTTCTCCGAAAAAGATTATTTCGGACATTCTTGTACGATATGCAAGAGCGCTCCAAAACTCGGAAGGCAGTAACGTGGAAACCCTTTACAAGCTTATGGACGGCACGGTTGAGGCGCTTGAGTTTAATATAAGCAACGAATGTCCCGTTATCAATACTCCGCTTAAGGACATGAAGCTTCAGCCGAACACCATTATTGCGGGTATCATTCGCGGCAGGAAAACTATTATCCCCGCCGGTAACGATATGATTTTACCCGAAGACAAGGTTATTGTCATTGCCGCAGGACGCAGAATTAACAATATTGCGGATATTATAAGATAAAACGAGGGTAAAATATGAATCGCAGAATGGTTTTTTTCCTTGTGGGACAGATACTTAAGGCTGAAGCGGCTTTGCTTGCGTTGCCGCTCATAGTATCGCTTTTATATAAGGAAAGCGGTTACTTAAGTTTCCTTATTACTATAGGAATCGCGCTTGTTTTAGGATTCGGGCTTACCCTTATATCCCGACCGAAAAATAAGGTTATTTACGCAAAGGAAGGCTTTGTTGTGGTCGCCTTGGCGTGGCTTGTAATGTCGGCGATAGGCGCGCTTCCCTTTGTAATTAGCGGGTCTATCCCCTCTTACGTTGACGCTTTGTTCGAGACGGTAAGCGGTTTTACTACAACCGGCTCTTCGTTAATACCCGACGTTGAAAGCCTTGAACACGGAATTTTATTTTGGCGCAGCTTTACTCACTGGGTCGGCGGCATGGGCGTACTTGTTTTTGTACTTGCCGTTATTCCGAATTTCTCCGACCGCTCGATACATCTTATCCGAGCCGAAATGGCGGGTCCGATAATTGGCAAGCTTGTTCCTAAAGCCAAGCAAACGGCAAGAATTTTGTACCTTATATATATTGCGCTTACCGTTACCGAAATGATTATGCTGCTTTTCGGCGGCATGACGCCTTTTGAAAGCGCCGTTCACGCATTTGGCACGGCAGGTACCGGCGGATTCGGAATTAAGGGAGACAGCATTTCGGGATATAGCCCCTACTGTCAATGGGTTATAACCGCTTTTATGCTTATATTTGGCATAAACTTCAACCTCTTTTACTTTATTCTGTTAAGGAAAATTCAGGTTGTGTTCAAAAACGGCGAGTTATGGGCATATTTCGGCGTTGTAGCCGTATGCGTAGGAATTATTACCTTTAATATCATGCCGTTATTTGAAAGCTTTTCCGAAGCCATCCGCCACGCATCTTTCCAAGTTGCCTCAATGATTACAACAACGGGATACGCAACCTCCGATTTCAACCAATGGCCGGAGTTGTCCAAGGGAATTATGTTCATTCTTATGTTCATAGGCGGTTGTGCCGGGTCTACGGCGGGCGGACTTAAGTTAGCAAGAGTTATTATTCTTTTCAAGATGATAAAAAAAGAATTTAACCGAATGTTGCACCCTCGCTCGGTTAACGTTGTAAAATTAGAAGGAAAACAGGTTGACGCTCCGATACTTGAAAGCACCGGCGTTTATTTCGCACTTTACATGATATCTATTATCATCATTTTCTTTGTGCTTAGTTTTGAGCCGTTCGGGTTTACGACGAACTTTTCGGCCGCTGTGTCCTGTTTTAACAACATAGGCCCCGGTTTTGACAAAATCGGCCCGATGTCGAATTTCTCATGTTACAACGATTTTTCGACTATCGTGCTTACCTTTGCGA
>JBGVDX010000132.1:0-6950 GCA_045119575.1 Acutalibacteraceae bacterium | reverse complement strand
ACAATCAGAACAACAACCAGAATAATAACCAGAACAACAATCAGAACAAGCAGAACAATCAGCAGAACAAGCAGAACAATCAGCAGAACAACAAGAAAGATAATAAGCAGAATAACAATTTCAACAACTAATTCAGTAGTTGACCTAAAATTTAGCCGCCGAGAATTTTTCTCGACGGCTTCTGATTATTCATTTAACAATTTTTCAATCGGCGTTTTTTTAACGGCGAATACAACCGATAAACAAACGGCAATTTTTATAATGTCGAAAACTATAAACGGCAAAACGCAAACCAAAACAGCCGCCGTAAATTCGACTTCGGTAACAACAGCGTACCAAACAGTGCCGAAAAGGTAGCATATTGCCAACGATATAGCCATTGAAATAGGCAAAGCAACATAATGTTTCTTAAAAAGAAAATTTGCCAACGAAATAATCACTGCCGCGATTGGGTATGCAAAAATAAATCCGCCCGTCGGCCCCATTAAATATCCTATACCCGAGCCAAACCCAGAAAACACGGGTAACCCTATAGTGCCTATGATTATGTAAACTAAAACCGATACAATAGCGCATTTTGGTTTTTGCAGAGCTGCGGCCGTGAACACACCGAATAAAGCGAGCGTAATCGGTACGGCGCCGATGGGAACCGTAATAATCGCGGTTATACATATAATAGCCGAAAACAAAGCTGCGCCGATGATTTCCCTGATTTTCATAAACGTATACTGATTTCTCCCGATGTTTTTTTAATTATGTCTCCGTTGCACAATTTAAGTATAATTGCGGCGTCGTCATCTATATCAATCACCGTCGCCGAAACTGCATCTCCATCCTGAATTATGTCAACCTCTTTACCTATAACGATTGACCGATTTCTGTATTCGTTTGCCGTTTTTTTGCTGTGCGGCTCGGCTAAAACGGCGCTTAGTTGATTAAGAATTTCTGCCGCAAGCCTTACAATATCGCCGTTATCGTTGCATTTTCCGAAAACGGAGGTAGCAATGTCTTTAATTTCCCCGTCAAACCCGTTTTCGGGCTCATAAACATTAACTCCGATACCGATAACGGCGTAATCAAGCAATCCGGTTTTTGGATTTGTCATACCCTCTACCAAAATTCCGCAAACCTTTTTGCCGTCGATAAAAACATCGTTTACCCATTTAATCCCCGTTTTTTTATCCGAAACGGTTTCTATTGCTTTTGCAACGGCAACGGCGGTGGCCGTGGTGATGTAAAGCGATTTTTCCGCGCAACGGCTTGGTTTAATAAGAAGGCTCATGTAAAGCCCGCCTCTTTCGGATATAAAGCTTCTGCCGAGTCTGCCTCTGCCAGCCGTCTGCCTTTTTGCAATAATAACGGTTCCGTCTTTAAAGTTTTCGGCGTTATCCTTTAAATAGGAATTGGTCGAATTTATTTCGTCAAATACGGTAACGTTGTAATCTTTTGCGCCGTTTTTAAGCAATTCACAAATCGCATTCATTTTATTCACCGCCTTGTTTTATCAGTATAATTCATATTCGCGTCGGTTGTCAATTGTCATAAATTAAAAAAAGGGGGTGCCTAAAACACCCCCGAAAATTTATTTAATTTTAAGTCTTTGACCCGGATAAATAAGCGACGGGTCGCTTATTTCGTTAAGTCGAACAAGTTCGTCAACCGTTGTGCCAAAGCGGTTAGCGAGAATGAAAAGTGTGTCACCGGACCTAACCGTGTAATAGTTCGGAGTCGGGCCGACGGGGATTAAAATCTCCTGACCGACGGCTATTCTGTTCGCGTCGGGGATGCGGTTAAAACGGGCAAGAGCCTCAGGAGTTAATCCGTAACGGTTGCCTATAGTATAAAGCGTGTCGCCCGGCTTTGCTGTGTAAACAACAACCATAAGCCTAAAACCTCCTTTGCTTAATGGTACACGCCATTATATGCAAAAAATTACACGCTTGACAAACCAAAAGGCTCTATTGCTCGTCGATTTCGTTAAGCGTAAGCTTTTCGGGTAATTGAGGAATCGGGTCGGCGAACGCCTTATCAAGCTCAATCCAAAAACAAACGCCGTCGCTTATGTTATAAACGCCGAAGCTGTTGGAATGGGCTACCATGATAGCCTTAACAATAGAAAGCCCTAACCCGAAACGTCCCTCGCTGCGGTTATGGGACTTGTCGGCTCGCCAAAAGCTTACCCAAATTTTCTCCATGTTTTCGGGGTCGACCATAGAGCCGGAATTAAACACGGAAACACGTATTTTTTCGTTATCCGCGGGCGATTTTGCTACCTTAATGTATATTTTGCCCTTTTCGTTAACGTGGCTTATTGCGTTTGAAACAAGGTTTTGGAGCGCGTTGCCGATAAGAATTTCGTCGGCGCTGACCATGGCACTGCTCGGAGCCTCTACCGAGATTTTCACCTGCTTTTTGTCGGCTGAATCGGAGAAAATGTCGGCGATATGCTCTGCCGCCGCCGAAATATCGTAAACCTTATAATCGGGGAGCAGTCCGCCCTCAAGCCGCGACAACTCAAGCAGTTCAACTACCATGTGGTTCATTCGGTCGGTTTCGTCGCGAATGATTCCGCAATATTTTTTGCGTTTTTCGGGGTTTTCGGCTAACTTGCCGTCGAGCGCCTCGGCGTACCCTTTTATAATCGAAATGGGGGTTTTCAGTTCATGAGATACGTTGGCGACAAACCCCTTTCTCATGGAATCTATGCGGCGTTCTAATTCGATTTCGTTTTGGAGCCGCTCGTTTTTCTCGTTAAGTTCGGTTAACGCCTTGTCAAGCGATACCGAAAGCTCATTTATCGAGCCCGCAAGCTGACCTATTTCGTCGTCAAACTCAACCTCAAGCCTTTTACTGAAATCGAGCTTGGCCATTTTAACGGCTTTTTCGTTCATGTTGGAAATCGGCTTTGCAAATTTTTGAGAAAATACGACCGACCAAATAAGCGCAATAAAAAGTCCTATCGCCGATATAAACATAACAAATTCGCCGGCGATTTTGGACGATTGCTCAATTAATGTTCTTTCAATAAGCACCTGTACCGTATAGCCGTCGCCGTATTCAAGCTCGTAAACCATGTAACTCATGTTATAATTCGGGCGATAGAGGTTGTAAATACATCCGCCCCTGTATTCCTCAAGGTCGCCCGTATAATCGCCGTGTCCGAATCCGCCGAAAAGCATATCAAAGCCGGTCATACCCGATTGATAGCCGAAATTTACTCTTCGTACCGTTGAATAAATAACGCTGTCGAATTGGAAAATGACCAAGGTGACATTGTGGTTGTTTTCAAGCTGCTGAAACGCCAAAGCCGCCGCTTTCTTATCGTCAAGCGACGTTTCGGTTACCGATTTAGCGCAACCGTAAAGTATCTTTTTTTCGCGCCATTCGAAGTAATTATCGAGCAAGACGCCGTTTGCCAAAATCACAAGCGCGGAGATAATAGTAAAAACGAACGCAATGTTCGCAAACAATCTGCGCCAAAGCTTGTGACTTCTGTGTTTTCCTTCAGTTTTCAAGCTTGTATCCAACTCCGTAAATAGTTTTGAGGTGAGCGTTGCCGTATTCGCCGAGCTTAACCCTGAGCCTTGCGATGTGCGAGTCGACGGTGCGGATATCGCCGTCGTAGTCGAAGCCCCATATAGCGTCTAAAAGCTGGTCACGGGTAAAAACTCTGCCCTTATTTTCGCTTAATATACGTAACAATTCGAATTCCTTTACGGTAAGGTCAAGAGAAACTCCGTCAATAGAAGCAGTGTAAGCCTCGACGTTTATTTTAAGTCCCGATTCGGCTACGGCGGCGCCGCTTGCCCTGCGGATAAGTGCGTCAATGCGCTTTACGAGCACGGCGGGGGAGAAGGGCTTTGTAACGTAATCGTCCGCGCCCGATTCGAAGCCCATTAGCTGGTCGAACTCCTCGCTTCTTGCCGTAAGCATAAGCACGGGTACGGTTGAAAAGGTGCGTATTTTTCTGCAAGCCGCCCAACCGTCAAGCTCGGGCATCATGACGTCCATGATAATGGCGTCGGTGTCGGGGTTTTCCTGCATAAGCGAAACGGCAACGTCGCCGTCGTCGGCCTGTAAGACGGTGTAACCCTCTGCCTCGAAATAATCAGCAACAAGCTCTCTTAACGCCTGCTCGTCGTCGGCGACGATAATTTTCCTTTCCATATTAAAAATCCTCCGAAAATCAAAGTGTTATGCTAATTTTACCCTTGTTTTGTTACAGCATTTCGGTTAAAATAATGAATAATCGGTTAACCAAAACGTGTAAATATGTTTTTCTTATTATATTATACATTATTATGCGAAATCTTCAATAATTTTTGCTTGACTTTTTGCATGCCTTGTGTTAGACTGTTAAAGCCGCATATTACGGGCTAAATAAAAGTGAGAAAAATCTCCGCCCCTAAGTAGCGAGTCTATAATTAAGGCAGGTGCCAAAGAAATGTACGCAATTATCGTAACCGGAGGCAAACAGTACAAGGTAGAAAACGGAGACGTTATCTACATCGAAAAGCTGGATGTCGCTGAAGAAGAAACCGTTACCTTTGATAAGGTTGTCGCAGTAGGCGGCGAAGACGGTCTCAAGGCTGGTGCTCCCTATGTTGAGGGTTGCACAGTAACCGGCAAGGTGCTCAAAAACGGTAAGGGTAAGAAGATTACTGTCTTCACCTACAAGCCGAAGAAGGGCAGCTCACGTAAGCTCGGTCACAGACAGCCGTACACCAAGGTACAAATCGAAACTATCAACGCATAAGCAAAGTTTTAACCTATGACTAAGGCTACTTTTTATCATAACGGCGAGCATTTGCTCGGTTTTTCGCTAACCGGCCATACGACCGATTACGACAGCGAAGAAGGTCGCTTGGTTTGTTCCGCTGTTTCCAGCGCCGCATACCTTACGGCGAATACGATTACCGACTTTATCGGTAACGGTGCCGAGGTTTCGGTCAAAGACGGCAACATGCGACTTAAGTTATCTAAGCCCTACGAGTCATCACAAGCGGTATTGCAAGGCTTCAAAGCCCATTTAGAGGGACTATCCGAGCAATACGACGATTATATTGCAGTTAACATGGAGGTGCAACACAATGCTTAATATCAACATTCAGTTATTCGCTCATAAAAAAGGTATGGGTTCTACCAAGAACGGCCGTGATTCCGAGTCTAAGCGTCTCGGCGTAAAGCGTGCAGACGGTCAGTCGGTTCTCGCCGGCAACATTCTCGTTCGTCAGCGCGGAACTCATTTCCATCCGGGTAACAACGTTGGACGCGGTTCTGACGATACCCTCTTTGCCAAGATTGACGGTAAAGTCAAGTTCGAAACATTCAGCGGCGGACGCAAGAGAGTCAGCGTATACGCTGTTGAGCAGTAATTAATTATTGGCTTTAAAAATCTCGGGCATACTATGTCCGAGATTTTTCTTTTGGAGGATTATTATGTTTGCGGATATTGCAACTATTTTTGTAAAAGCGGGCAACGGCGGCGACGGAGCCGTAACCTTTCACCGTGAAAAATACGTAGCCTCTGGCGGCCCCGACGGCGGCGACGGCGGAAAAGGCGGCGACGTAATTCTAGAGGTTGACGACAATTTATCTACTCTTTCCGATTTCCGTTATAAACGCAAATATTTTGCCGAAAACGGCCAAAAGGGAAGCGGAGGCCGTTGCTACGGCAAATGGGCGCCGAATCTTACGATAAAGGTTCCCCGCGGTACGGTTGTTTACGATAACGCAACCAACCGCCTTATTGTCGATATGTCGGACAAGGATAGCTTTGTTCTTGCCAAGGGAGGCAAGGGCGGCTTCGGTAATATTCATTTCGCCACCTCAACCCGTCAAACTCCCCGTTTTGCAAAGGCGGGAGCCCCCGGCGAAGAGCTTGAAGTTCGCCTTGAGCTTAAACTTCTTGCCGACGTGGGACTTATCGGCTTCCCGAACGTAGGAAAATCAACTTTAATTTCGGTTGTGTCTCAAGCAAAGCCCAAAATTGCGAATTACCATTTTACAACTTTAACGCCAGTCCTCGGCGTAGTGCGTATGGACGAGGAAAGCTCGTTCGTAATGGCTGATATCCCCGGTCTAATCGAGGGCGCAGGAGAGGGAATAGGTTTAGGCCATGAATTTTTGCGTCACGTTGACCGTTGCCGATTGCTTGTTCACGTAATCGACGCCTCGGGCAGCGAAGGCAGAGACCCGATTGAAGATTTCGATAAAATCAATCAGGAGCTTGCAGTTTTCGACGAAGAATTGGCAAAACGTCCTCAAATTGTTGCCGCTAATAAATGCGACCTTACCGACGACGAGCATATTGCCGAGCTTAAAGCCTATTTTGAAGGAAAGGGAATACCGTTTTTTGCAATAATGGCTCCTATTTCCGAGGGTACGGGCGAACTTATCAACTTTGTCGCCGAACAGCTTGCTAAATTGCCGCCTATTAAGGTTTACGAATCCGAGCCCGAACCCGAGGTTGACTATTCCAAGAAAACCGACCGCGACTTCAGCGTTCGTGTCGAGGAAGGCGTTTATATTGTCGAGGCTCCTTGGCTCATCAAGGTCATGGAAACCATCAATCCCGAAGAATACGATTCGTTACAGTATTTCGAGCGAGTGCTCCGCATGAGCGGAATATTAGCCGCGCTTCAAAAAGCGGGAATTCAGGAAGGCGACACAGTCAGCATTTATGATGTTGAGTTTGATTACGTGCCGTAAGGTGATATAATGGAAAATCCGAATCAGTTAAGTCCTTTAACTTTAGCTTTTCTGGGTGACGCTGTTTTCGAACTTTTGGTAAGGGAGCGCCTTGTTAACAAGGCTAACCGCCAATCGAAAAAGCTGCACGCCGAGTCTATAAAGCTGGTCAACGCCGTGTCTCAGTCGGCGGCGGCGGAGAAAATTCTGCCGTTGCTTACCGATGACGAAGCGGCGGTTTACCGCAGAGGCAAAAACGC
>JBGVDX010000131.1:0-4027 GCA_045119575.1 Acutalibacteraceae bacterium | reverse complement strand
GCAACCCTCGGTAACGATAGAATTTTCTACGTCGGCGTTGTAGCCTAAATAATGCGGTGCGGCGGCGCGGGTACGGGAATAAATTTTCCAGTTGGCGTCGTAAAGGTCAAGCTCAACGTTCGGGCGGAGCAGGTCAAGGTTAGATTCCCAAAGAGAATCAATCGTTCCAACGTCTTTCCAGTAGCCCTCGAACGGGTAGGCGAACATTTTAAGCTTATCGTTTAACATGGACGGGATAATATTTTTGCCAAAATCGTTTTCGGAGTCGGGGTTAGCCTCGTCCTCGATAAGATAACGGCGTAAAGCCGACCAGTTGAATACATAAATGCCCATTGACGCTTTGTTGGATTTCGGGTTTTTCGGCTTTTCCTCAAACTCGTAAATCATGCCGTCGTCGTTTGCGTTCATGATACCGAAACGGGAGGCCTCCTCCATCGGCACCTCCAAAACGGCGATTGTACAGTCGGCCTCGGCCTCTCGGTGAGCTTTTATCATCTTTGAGTAGTCCATTTTATAAATATGGTCGCCCGAAAGAATAAGTACGTATTCGGGGTTGTATTGGTCAATAAATTGGATGTTTTGGTAAATGGCGTTTGCGGTGCCTTTGTACCAGTTGGTACCGGTAATTTGCTGGTACGGCGGCAATACGTGAACTCCGCCGTGGCTTCTGTCCAAATCCCATGGTTCGCCGGAGCCGATATAGTCGTTCAGCACAAGCGGCTGATACTGCGTTAATACGCCGACGGTGTCGATACCGGAGTTAACGCAGTTGGACAACGGAAAGTCAATAATTCGGTACTTTCCTCCGTAAGGTACGGCAGGCTTAGCCATGCTGTGGGTAAGCACGCCTAAACGGCTGCCCTGACCGCCTGCAAGAAGCATAGCTACACATTCGGTTTTCGCTTTCATATATAAATCGGTCCTTTCCCTTTATAGGATTTGTTTAGGATTTCTTTTTCGGTAACCGCGGCGTCGATTTCGGCTTTTTGCTCGGCACATGTTCAAGATAAAGCACGCTTAAAGCGGGGATACACATGCTAATCGAGTTGTCAAAGCCGTGCATGGGTTCGGCGTCAGTTTCAAAGCCGGTAATTTTCTTTTTCTCCAAAACGCCGTCGCCTCCGTACTGCTCGGCGTCGGTGTCAAGGATAATTTTATAACGCCCGTCCTCCGGCACGCCGATACGGTAATTTTCCCTTGTTACGGGAACAAAGTTGCAAACGCAGATTATTTCTTTTCCCGATTTGTCAATTCGGCGGAAGGAAACAATGCTTTGAGCCGTGTCGTCGGCGGCTATCCACTTAAAGCCGTCATACGAAAAGTCAATTTCGTAAAGCGCGGGCGTTGTAAGATAAAGCTTATTAAGCGCCTTAACGTAATCTTGCATTTTTTTATGCTTTTCAAAGGTAAGAAGACCCCAGTCAAGCTCGGTTTGGTAATTCCATTCCTTAAATTGGGCAAATTCCTGACCCATGAACAAAAGCTTTTTACCCGGATGGGCGGTCATATAGCCGTAGAAGGTACGCAAATTCTTAAATTTATTGTCATAATCTCCCGGCATTTTTTCGATAAGCGAGCCCTTTAAGTGTACAACCTCGTCGTGAGAAATTGATAACACGAAATTCTCCGAAAAAGCGTAGACAAGGGAAAAAGTCATCAAATTATGGTTATCCTTACGGAAAAGAGGGTCAAGCGACATGTAACGTAAAATGTCGTTCATCCAACCCATGTTCCATTTGAAGTTAAAGCCGAGTCCGCCCATGTCAACCGGCCTTGTAACAAGCGGCCACGCCGTAGATTCCTCCGCCGTCATCAACGCGTAAGGATAGCGGGCGAAAATCGCCGTATTTAGCTTTTGCAAAAACTCAACCGCTTCTAAATTTTCGTTTCCGCCGTAGATGTTGGCCATCCATTCGCCGTCCCGGCGGTTATAGTCAAGGTAAAGCATTGACGCAACGGCGTCAACGCGTAATCCGTCGATATGGTATTCCTCGAACCAGTAGCAGGCGTTGGAAATAAGAAAGCTTCTTACCTCCTGGCGGCCGAAATCGAATACCGCGGTACCCCATTCCTTGTGTTCGCCTTTTCTTGAGTCGGCGTATTCGTAACAATGGGTTCCATCGTATTGATAAAGCCCGTGGGCGTCCTTCGGAAAATGCGCCGGTACCCAGTCAAGCAAAACGCCTATGCCGCTTTGGTGGCATATATCGACAAATTTCATGAAATCCTTGGCGGTGCCGTAGCGAGAGGTTGGCGAGAAATATCCCGTAACCTGATATCCCCAGGAGCCGTCGAAAGGATATTCCGACATGGGCATAAGCTCGATATAGTTATAGCCCATTTCCTTAACATAGTCGCAAAGCTCGTGCGCCAGCTTTTCGTAATCGAATAGGTTATTGTCCTCAAAACGGCGCCACGAAGCGGCGTGTACTTCATATATATTTACCGGTGAATCATATATGTTCTTTTTTTGGCGCTCGTCGCACCATTTTTTATCGTTCCACTCGTAGCCGTCTATGTCGTAAATTTTGGAGCAGGTGCCGGGACGGGTTTCGCTGTGGAATGCGTACGGGTCGGCACGCAAAAATCTTTGACCGTCGGCGGAAACAATAGAATATTTATAATTATCAAAGCATTTCAGCCCCGAAATAACACCCTCAAAAATACCGTCGTTGCTTATTCTTACCATATGGTGTGCGTTATCGTTCCAGCCGTTAAAATCACCGACAACGCTTACATCTCGTGCGTTCGGAGCCCATACGCGGAAAACCGTTTCGTCGCCGTAGGTATGCGCGCCCATATACTTGTACGCGTCGGTAAGCCGCCCGTTGTGAAAATCGCCGATAAAATCATGATTAAGTGTCATGTTCCCAACTCTCCTCGCTTTTTTTATAGCTACATAAACGGTAACAAACCCGATTTTTAATCGGGTTTGAAAAGGTAGCTTAAAGCCATATTGATACTCTTTTTGGTTTCAAGTTATCTTAACTCAATTATACTATACCAAAACCTACCTTAATTTTCAAGGGGTTTTTAGGCCTATTTTAATATACGACGGAATATTTATATTATTAAATTTGTTAAAATCGCACAAACTTATTACACCGATTGAACAAAAACAACCGCTTTTTTCAATAGATAACATACTATTCTACTTTTTACGTCAAAAAAAATATTCCGCAAATCCTCGCCGTTTTTGCATTTAGCACAAATAATTGGTTTCGCTGTTGAAAATTGCGCTTTTATACCCCTTTGTCTATAATTTTTAACTTGTACATAAAGCCATCGCATAATTTTTATGTAGCATTATACCATTTTCGATGAAATATACTCATATTAACAAAAAACTCCGTCTCTAAGGCGTTGTACCCGTAAGGATACAACGCCAGTTTTATTCGCCAAAGGCGAGTTATATTGCTTCGCAGTTATATTCGGCTAAAAGCCGAGTGTTATTCGCTTTGCGAGTTTAGGAGCGAATAAAACATCACTAAAACCGAAAGGTTTTAATATCACTTTTCCGATAGGCAAAATAACACTGTGAGACCTGTCTCACAATATCACTATTAAAATATTTTTTGAGACAGTAAAAAAGCTGCGTAGAAAATTTCTACACAGCTTTTAATTTTGTCTTATACCGTAGCAAGCAGGGAAAATGTACGGCACATTTTCCACTTGTTAGGAGAACCTAATACCCTTTTATAAATATCATCTATTCGATAAATTGGAATTTGTTTATTTCAAACCGCATTCTTTATACAGTTCTTCGATGCACGGTGATTTATACTCTATGTATCCGTCTATATCATTTGGGAATAATTCAGCGGCTTTTTCTTTTATCAAGCTATACTTTTTAACCGCTTCGGGATTGCTTCGCAGAAAATCTCTGAATGTAATATGGCGATGTAATTCTTCGGAATACTGCGGACATACATACAAGTGATGCATTTGCAGATGTTCTTTGCCCGAATACTTAAATGCCTCTCTTTCCTTAATGCCAAGATCACCCTCGTGGATATATCCGATTGCT
>JBGVDX010000130.1:0-17006 GCA_045119575.1 Acutalibacteraceae bacterium | reverse complement strand
AAGCTATCGAGGACGGCGTTTTCTATGAATCTAAGCACCGTTCAGCTCCTTATTTCGATGTAGAAATTGACGGTATTACCCTTCTTGACAGAAACTACGGCTGATAATTAAACTTCGGGTCTAAGACGGAATTTTTCCGTCTTAGACCTAATTTTGAAGAAAGTGCTATATAGGAATATAACAGTTTCTTGAGAATTAAAAGAACGGGGGATTGACGTGTCTAAACAACCTGCTATAGAGCTTAAAAAAATTACAAAGGTTTTCGGAAAGGTTGTCGCTAATAAAGATGTTAATCTTACCGCTTACCGCGGTGAGATTCTTTCAATATTAGGTGAAAACGGAAGCGGTAAAACCACGCTTATGAATATGATTTCGGGAATTTATTATCCCGACGAAGGTCAAATTTTCATAAACGGTGAAGAGGCTTCGATTACCTCTCCGAAAGACGCATTTTCTTATAAAATCGGTATGATTCATCAACATTTTAAATTGGTTGATGTTTTTTCCGCTACGGAAAATATAGTTTTAGGCATTAATGACTCAAAATACAACCTTAAAAACTCTACCGAAGAAATTAAGAAAATCAGCGAACAGTACGGTTTTGACCTTGACCCCGCTAAAAAGATTTACACAATGTCTGTATCGGAAAAACAAACCGTAGAAATTATAAAAGTTTTGTACAGGGGCGCCGACATTCTTATTTTGGACGAACCTACTGCGGTACTTACTCCGCAGGAAACGGAAAAACTGTTCAGTATTCTTCGCCGTATGAGAGATGACGGTAAGTGTATCATAATTATTACCCATAAGTTACACGAGGTGCTTTCTCTTTCCGATAGAGTTTCCGTACTTCGCAAGGGAGAATATGTCGGTACCGTTAATACCAATGAAACGACCGAGTCCCAGCTTACCGAAATGATGGTAGGAAAAAAGATTGACCTAAACATTAATCGTGACGAGCCGCACGATACCGTGGACCGACTTGTTGTTAACAATTTGACCTGTATAAATCGCATGGGAACAACCGTTCTTGACAATATCTCGTTTACCGCAAAAAGCGGCGAAATTTTAGGAATTGCGGGAATTGCGGGCTCCGGTCAGCGTGAACTTTTGGAGTCAATTGCCGGTTTGCAGCATTTACAAGGCGGCGAAATTTTTTATAATAACCCGAAAACGGGCGAAAAGGATAATTTAAGGGATAAAACCCCGTCACAAATAAGAGACCTCGGCGTTCGTCTATCCTTTGTTCCGGAGGACCGTTTAGGAATGGGCCTTGTCGGCAATATGGATATCGTAGACAACATGATGCTCAGGAGCTACAGCAAGGGAAAATCGTTATTTTTACAAAGAAAAGCTCCGAAGGACTTGGCAAAGCAGATTATTGCCGACCTTGAGGTTGCAACTCCTGGCGCTTCTACTCCCGTTAGAAGACTTTCCGGCGGTAATGTCCAAAAGGTATTAGTCGGCCGTGAAATTGCCGCATCGCCTACGGTGCTTATGGCGGCATATCCCGTAAGAGGATTGGACATTAATTCCTCTTACCTCATTTATAATCTGCTTAACGCACAAAAAGAAAAGGGCGTTGCCGTAATTTTTGTCGGCGAGGATTTGGACGTTTTAATCGAGCTTTGCGATAGAATTATGGTAATTGGCTCGGGTAAAATTAATGGCATTGTAGACGGCAGAACGGCAACAAAGGAAGAAATCGGTCTTCTCATGACAAAATCAAAGCAGGAAGGGGAGGAAAGTATTAATGTCTAAATCAAATGTTATTAAAGCTCATAAAGAGCCTCTCTTTCATGTTGTAAAACGTGACGACATGCCTTTATGGAAGGCGTGGCTTATAAGAGTTATGACTATTTTGGTCGCGTTTTTATTTGTAGGTTTTCTTGCGATGACGGTTACCGAAAAGGGCTTTTTCGAAACATATAAAATAATGTTTCAGGGCGTTTTCGGAAGATTGTTGGACGGATACACAACAATGCTTTGGAAATATTTGCAGGAAATCGCAATTCTTTTGGCTTTAAGCTTGGCGCTTACTCCCGCTTTTAAAATGAAGTTTTGGAACTGCGGTGCAGAAGGTCAGGCGCTTATGGGCGGTTTGGCGTCTATAATTTGCATGATTGAATTCGGCAAAAGCTTGCCTTATCCGGCTCTTATCGCCGTTATTGCCGTTACCAGTATTGTTGCGGGAGCTGTTTGGGGTGTAATTCCCGCCGTTTTTAAGGCGCTTTTTAACACAAACGAAACCTTGTTCACCTTGATGATGAATTACATAGCAACTCAAATTATTGCTTATTATGTATACATTAAGGGTGGCGGCTCTAATGTTATCAACCCCGTGGCGGAGGGAAATTTCCCGAGCGTTGGCAGCAACGATTACTTTGTGAATATTGTAATCGTAGCCGTTATAACAATTGTTATGTATATATACCTTAAATTCAGCAAGCAGGGTTATGAAATTTCGGTTGTAGGTGAAAGCCAAAATACGGCCAGATATATCGGCATAAACGTTAAAAAGGTTGTAATACGAACAATGGCTATTTCAGGTGCGCTTTGCGGTGTTACAGGTATGCTTTTGGTCGCAGGTAAAGACCACAGCATAAATATAAACAGCGTTGGCGGTCAAGGCTTTACTGCTATTCTTATGTCTTGGCTTGGTCAGTTTAACCCGTTCATAATGGTTGTTATGACCGCAATTGTTGTTTTCTTAAGAATAGGCGTTGCAAAGGTTGCAGACGCTTCCTTGCTTAACTCCTCATTTTCGGAAATTATGGTCGGTATAGTTATTCTTATGCTTGTCGGCTGTGAGTTCTTTGTTAACTATTCTATAAAATTCCGTAAAATTTCAAAGGAGGCAAATGTATGATTATTCAGTTTATTTGCCGTGCGATTTTACTGGGTGTACCCCTGCTTTACGGCTCTACGGGCGAAATTGTCACCGAAAAATCCGGACATTTGAACCTTGGTATTCCCGGTATAATGTATGTTGGCGCCATAAGCGGAGTTGTAGGTTCTTTCCTTTACGAAAATGCTTGCGGAAACGATATTGCTAATATGAATCCTTTTCTCGCTGTAATTATTCCTCTTGTTTGCGCTATTTTGGGCGCCGTATTAATGGGCCTTATTTACAGTGTTCTTACCGTTACACTTCACGCAAATCAAAACGTAACAGGATTAGCGATTACCACTTTAGGTATAGGCTTAGGCAACTTTTTGGGTGCGTCGCTTATTAATATTACCAAGAGCGAATTGCCCTCAATCGCTCTTACAAAAACAAGCTCGTTTTTTACCACAAAATTGCCGTTTGCTGACGATTTAGGGTGGGTAGGAGAACTTTTATTCTCTCATGATTTTCTTACCTATTTTGCTATTATAATTGCATTAATTACATCGTTCGTTTTAAGTCGCACACGTGTAGGATTAAATCTTCGCTCGGTTGGCGAAAATCCGGCAACCGCCGACGCTGCAGGCATTAATGTTTGTCGTTACCGCTACGTTGCCACCTGCATCGGCAGCGCAATAGCCGGTCTCGGCGGATTACAGTACGTAATGGCATATGCCAACGGAGTTTGGTCAAACAACGCTTTCGGTGACCGCGGCTGGATGGCTATCGCTCTTGTTATATTTGCGCTGTGGAAACCTTCGATTGCTATTATAGGCTCATTTGTTTTCGGCGCTCTTTGCAACGCGAATAACTATATACCCGGTCTTGGCACCGAAACCCAAGAATTATTTAAAATGTTACCTTATTTGGTTACCATTATCGTTCTTGTGTTTGTAAGCGCGCGTAAAAAGCGCGAACATCAGCCGCCGGCACATCTCGGATTACCGTATTTCCGCGAAGAAAGATAAAATTTTAAAATAAACGCTGAATTTTATCAGCGTTTATTTTTTTTGTATAACTAAAACCACGCGATAGTCGCGTGGTTCAAAAGAGGTTAACCGATGAACAAAAAATCCTCCGTTTGTGTTAAAATAGCAGAGACCTGCCAGTCAAGCTAAAACACAAAAGGAGGATTTATAAATGAAAAAAGAAGAAATCAACACAAATAGTTTAGCACACACAAAATGGAATTGCAAGTACCATATAGTTTTTGCGCCAAAGTATAGGCGAAAAGTTTTTTACGAAGATAAACGGTTGGAGATAAGAGAAATATTACGAAAACTTTGCGAATGGAAAGGTGTAGAAATAATAGAAGGAGAGGTATGCCCAGACCATATACATATGCTAGTAAGTATCCCGCCCAAAATGAGCGTTTCGGGATTTATGGGATATTTAAAAGGGAAGAGTGCACTTTTAATTTTTCAAAAGTGGGGTAATATGAAGTTTGCATACCGAAATCGCGAATTTTGGTGCAAGGGATATTACGTAGATACCGCGGGTAAGAATACTAAAGCCATAAAAGAATACATCTCAAATCAATTAAAGCACGATCAAGAAAGTGATCAATTAAGTATGTTCGACCCGCGGGACCCATTTATGGGTAGTAAGTAATCATTGCATGGCTGGCAGGCCAATTTAAAAACGCACTTGTGCGTAGCCAGTATTGGTTAGGGCTATGCCCGAAAATGAAATACCACCCGCTATGCGGGTGGATATTTATTTATAAAAAGCCGCCATAATAATTAACCAAGAGGGCTAATTTCGGCTATCCACGCTTTCCGATTGTCGATTTTTTGTGAAATATAGATTAGTCAAATTGCACATAAACCTTGAACATTTTGTATTTATAATGCTGAAAGCGTAAAAAAGGCGTTGACATTTGTTCGAAAAAGTGGTTTAATGATGATATAGAAAAACTGAAAACGTTTTCAGTTTTTGATTTTCGCCCTAACACTTGCCTCGTTTTTCGAGCTAAAAGGATATAAAAAATGACAATGAAAGATGTAGCCGAATACAGCGGTGTTTCGATAAGCACTATTTCGCGCGTGCTTAACAATCATCCTGATGTTCGCGAAGAAGTAAGAACAAAGGTTTTAAAAGCAATTCAGGAGCTTCACTATATACCGAACAGCAGCGCGAGAGACCTTGTAAAAACCCAATCGGACACGATAGGCGTAGTAGTGCGCGGTGTAGAAAACCCGTTTTTAACTTCCGTTTTGCGCTCGATTGAAGAGGCGATACGCGACGCAGGTTACACCTTGGTAATTCACCAAATAGGCACCGAAGAGGACGAGGTTGCCGAAGGCGCAAGTCTTGTCCGTTCAAAAAGGCTTTGCGGTTTGATACTGCTGGGCGGTCGGTTTGACTATACGCCCGAGGAAACGGTGGCGATAGAGGTTCCGTTCGTTTGCTGTACATACACAAACAGCTTCGGAAGTCTTGAAAAAACGGCTTATTCATCGGTTTTTATTGATGACTATGCCGAGGCGTACAAAGCCGTTAAGCTGTTAATAGAAAAAGGGCATAAAAAAATAGCCGTGCTTTTGGGCGCAACGGACGACCGCTCGATTAGCGAATTAAGATATAAGGGCTACTGCGATGCGTTACGCAACGCGGGCATAGAGCTTGATAAAACCCTTGTTGAGCAAACGCATGGCTACAGCATGAAAAAAGCATACAACGCAACCGAGCGTTTGCTTGCGAGAAGAAACGATTTTACGGCGCTTTTTACTGTTTCGGATTCCATGGGCATAGCCGCGATAAAGGCATTACATAACGCCGGCGTCAAGGTGCCCGACGATTGTTCGGTAATAGCGATTGACGGCATTGAGGTTTCCAAATACACAATTCCCGCGTTAACAACGCTTAAACAGCCGCGCAAACCCATGGGTTATGAGTCGGTACGAATTTTGGTTGACGTTATAAAAGGCAAAAAGAATTGTCAGCTGCGGCTTAAAACCGAGCTGCGCGAGGGCGAGACGGTAGCCCCGCCGAAAATATGATTTTTACGCCGAAAGGCGTGGAAAAATACAATTATTACATTATTATCGCACAGGAGTGCGAGAGTAAAAGGAGGACAAAATGATGAAAAAAGCACTATCCCTTATTTTAGCTCTGGTACTTTGCCTCGGCCTTTTAGCAGGCTGCGGCAGCAGCGAAGAAACGGGTTCGGTTTACTGGTTAAACTTCAAGCCCGAATCTGATGAGGTTCTTCAGGAAATCGCTCAGATGTACAAAGCTGAAACCGGCGTTGACGTAAAAGTTGTTACCGCCGCTTCCGGTACATACAACCAGACATTGCTTGCCGAAATGGACAAAACAGAGGCTCCCACATTGTTCGTTATCGGTAACCAGAACGCAGTAAAAGATTGGAAAGATTATGCGCTCAATCTTAAAGATACTGCTATCGCAAAAGAACTTAACACAGACGCATACAACCTTTATGATGAAGACGGCAATCTCGTTTCCATCGGCTACTGCTACGAATGCTACGGCATCATCGTAAATCCGAAGCTCGTTGAAGCCGCCGGCTTTAAAATGGACGACATCAAGAACTTCGAAGGCCTTAAGAAGGTTGCAGAGAGCATCCATTCTCGCGCAGCAGAGCTTGGCTTCGACGCATTCAGCGCCTCTGATATGGACGATTCTTCCTCTTGGCGCTTCACCGGCCACATGGCTAACCTTGAGTACTATTATGAATCCAAGGCTGACGGCGGTTGGAAAGCTTGCCCCGAAAGCATTAAGGGTACATACATGGAAAACTTCAAGAACCTTTATGACCTTTGCATTAACAACAGCACCGTTGAGCCCACCACATTGGCAACAGGCGGTCACGACGCTCAGAACGAGTTCAAGACCGGTAAAGCTGCTTTCTATGTAAACGGTTCTTGGGAATATTCCGCAGTTGCCGAAACTGTTCCGGATGCTACAATGATTCCTTACTACTGCGGTGTTGAAGGCGAAGAAAAAGCCGGCCTTAACTGCGGTACAGAAAACTGCTGGGCTATCAACTCCCAGGCTTCTGAAGCTGACCAGAAGGCAACTATGGACTTCATGGTATGGTGCGTAACCGACCCCGAAGCTTCCCGCAAATTGGTTGACACCTTCGGCGTTATGCCTTATAAGCAGGCTGCCACATCCAGCAACGGCTTCCTCGCCGCCGCTAACAACTACTCAGCTGACGGTTGCTACGTAATGGATTGGGTTACCAACTATCAGCCGAACGTTGATGAGTACAGAAAGGCTTTAGTAGCTGCTCTTAACGTTTACAACGCAGATCAGAGCGAAGCTAACTGGGAAAGCGTTAAAACCGCATTTGTTGACGGTTGGGCTGTTCAGTACAAAGCCGCTAACAAATAATTTTAACTGAAAATTATTTAAAATAACTCAGGCGGGGCGGGCGATTATGATTCGCCCACCCCGTTTTGATTTAAGGTCAAAGGGGATGAAATTTTGAAAA
The DNA here is from genome assembly GCA_045119575.1 of Acutalibacteraceae bacterium. Classification (GTDB taxonomy): domain Bacteria; phylum Bacillota; class Clostridia; order Oscillospirales; family Acutalibacteraceae; genus UMGS1976. Next base: position 9,660 of record JBGVDX010000130.1, on the reverse strand, counting down.
AGAAAATCTCAGCCAACAAAAGCACGTTGCGTAAGCCGTTGGCCAAATGGGGTTGGTTCTTTTTGGGACCGGTAACGCTTGCCTTCATAATAGGCTTCGTATGGCCGTTTATCCAGGGAATATACCTTTCTTTTTGCCAATTTAGATTAATATCCAACACAAAATTTGTTGGAATTAAGAACTATTTAGAGGTTTTTCAGGATAGCAGCTTTTTACATTCGTTTTGGTACACGGCGCTTTTTGCGATTGTCAGCCTTGTGCTTATAAACGTATTGGCTTTTATGGTTGCATACGTCTTAACCAGAGGAATAAGAGGCTCAAACCTCTTCCGTACAGTATTTTTTATGCCTAACCTTATAGGCGGTATCGTTTTGGGATATATATGGTCAATGATTTTTGACGGTATTTTATCTAAATGGAACACTTCTATCCTTCTTGAGTCAAAATTCGGCTTTTGGGGATTAATAATACTGCTGTGTTGGCAGCAAATAGGTTATATGATGATAATCTATATTGCGGGCTTGCAGGCGGTGCCGGAAGACATGTTAGAGGCCGCCAAAATCGACGGCGCAAAGCAGGGTCAAACCCTTTTCCGCGTTATCATACCCAACGTTATGCCTTCTATCACAATTTGTACCTTCTTATCTCTCACCAACGGCTTTAAGTTGTTCGACCAAAACTTGGCTTTAACCGCAGGTCAGCCCTATATTATTCAAGAGGGCGGCACGGTTATCAAAACAACGGAAATGCTGGCACTTAACATATATAACACCTTCTACGGACAAAGCGCAGGGTCGCAGGGTGTGGCTCAGGCAAAAGCGGTTGTATTCTTCATTTTAGTTGCGGGTCTTGGCCTTATGCAGCTTGCCATCACTCGTAAGAAGGAGGTACAGCAATGAGTAAAAATAAAGTTTCAAAACAAGGTCTCGGCAAAACCGCCCTTACCATTCTGTTTTCGATAATCAGCGTAGTTTACATTTTGCCCGTTTTGGCGGTTGTTTTAAACTCCTTTAAATTAAACACCTTTGTTAAAACACACACCTTCGATTTACCCAATTCGGAAAGCTTCGCCGGTTTCGCAAACTTTATAAAGGGCATGACCTTTGGTAATTACCCGTTTATAAAAAGCGTGCTTTACAGCGTTGTCATAACCTTGTTATCAACGTTTCTTATACTTTTGTTTACGTCAATGGCGGCGTGGTATATCGACCGCCGCAATTCGCCGATATGCAAAATAGTTTACTATTTGTGCGTATTTTCGATGGTAGTGCCTTTCCAGATGGTAATGTTCCCGCTTTCAAAAACGGCGGACAAACTCGGCCTTAACTCTCCGTGGACCATACCGGTTGTATATCTGGGCTTTGGCGCGGGCCTTGCTATATTTATGTTTGCGGGCTTCGTAAAATCCATACCGCTCGACATTGAGGAAGCCGCGGCTATCGACGGCTGCGGCCCCGTCCGCACATATTTCTCGGTGGTTATGCCTATGCTTTACCCGACCATGATTTCGGTTGGTATTTTGGAGATTATGTGGGTATGGAACGACTATCTCTTACCCGTGCTTGTGTTGGATATAAACAAATACCGCACCATCCCGATTCATATTCAGTATTTAAAGGGAAGCTACGGTTCTGTAGATTTAGGCGCAACCATGGCGTTGATTTTGTTGAGTATTATCCCCGTAATTATTTTCTATCTTACTTGTCAAAAGTATATTATCAAGGGGGTTGCGACAGGTGCAGTCAAAGGATAATTACATTAAACGCAGCAGCGGTATTTTAATGCCTTTGTTCTCGTTGCCGTCGCCTTACGGAATAGGTACTTTAGGTCGGGTCGCCCGCGATTTTTTGGATTTTTTATCCGCCGCGGGGCAGGCATGGTGGCAAATTTTGCCCGTCGGACCTACGAGCTACGGCGACTCGCCCTATCAAAGCTTATCCGCCTATGCGGGCAACCCGTATTTTATAGATTTGGATATCTTGAAGGATGACGGGCTTATAACCGAGCAGGAGATATCTCAAATGTATTGGGGCGATAACCCCGAAAGAGTAGATTACGGCGCCCTTTATCAAAACCGTTTTGTCCTTTTGCAAAAGGCGACCGAGCGCGGTTTTGACAGGGATAGGCAAAAGGTGTCCGATTTCGAGGCGGCTAATTCCGATTGGTTGCCCGATTACGCGCTCTTTATGGCTTTAAAACGCCATTTCGGTATGCGTTCGTGGCTTGAGTGGCCCGACGAGGACGCTCGCCTCCGAAAACCCGAGGCGCTAAACAAATACCGCGAGGAATTAAAAGAGGATATAAAATTATTTACGTATATCCAGTTCCTTTTCTTTAATCAATGGAACGAGTTGCGTAATTATGCCCACCAAAAGGGAATCGGCATAATAGGAGATATCCCGATATATGTGGCGCTTGATTCGGTTGACGTTTGGGCGTCTCCCGAAAGCTTTATGTTGGATGAAAAGGGCTTCCCGAGCGAAGTGTCGGGTGTGCCGCCCGATTATTTCACGGCGGAGGGACAGCTTTGGGGCAATCCGCTTTATAACTACGACGCAATGAGCAAGGACGGCTACGGCTGGTGGGTACGCCGAATCGGCGGCGCGTCAAAAATTTATGACGTTATCCGAATTGACCATTTCCGCGGATTTGAAAGCTATTGGGCTGTGCCCTACGGCGAAAAAACCGCAATCAACGGCCGTTGGGTAAAAGGCCCCGGCATGTTGCTTGTGGGCGAGCTTAAAAAAAGCTTCCCGCATATCCGCTTTATTGCCGAAGATTTGGGCTATCCGTCGCCCGAAGTGGTGCAACTGCTTAAGGATTCCGAATTCCCCGGCATGAAGGTGTTGGAATTCGCCTTTGATTCGCGGGATTCAAGCTCCTATCTCCCCCATGCATATAAGCAAAACTGCGTATGCTATGCGGGAACACACGATAACGATACGCTTAATGGCTGGCTTCAAAAAATCAACGGCGACGACCGTAACATGGCGATTGAATATCTTGGCCTTAACGATAGCGAAGGATACGTGTGGGGGCTTTTGCGAGGCGGCATGAGCAGCGTTGCGCGCTTGTTTGTGGCGCAAATGCAGGATTATCTTGAATTGGATAACAATGCGCGCATGAACACCCCGGGAAATCCGGAGGGTAACTGGCAGTGGAGAATGTTGCCGAACAAAATTACCCCCGAACTTACGCAAAGAATTGCTCGCATGACACATCTTTACAGCCGAACAAACAACGGTGTTGTAGGATAAAATTAAAGAAGGTATGAGTTTTGGCTCATACCTTCTTTTTTGCTGAAATTATGATATATCATAGCGCCGCTATATCTCCGCAAGCGCAATTTTGTCGGTAATAAATGTCTTGTTTTTTAGTTCGTGTCCTACCTTGCGGAGCATAAGTTAATAACAAATCAATTATTCATTATTCCCATTGTCAATCAGAACAAGTGTGTTCTTATCCTTAATCTCAAATTCAAACGTTGTGCTTTTCAATGATATATCGCTGGCGCGATATGCAAGTGATAAGTGATGTCGCTTTGCTGTGATAAGTGATGCGATGCGTTCTGCTCACGCGCCGAAGGCGTGCATCACGGGCGAAGCCTGCATCACGCACGAAGTGCGCATCACGTTCCGAAAGGAACGCATCACTCAAAAAAGCCCCTTTTGTCGGTAGACAAAAGAGACTTTTTTGTTGCGAAAGAGCAGCATAACGGTGCGTAAATGTAGGCAAGAAAAGCAATTAGGTGCATGAATCAGAACTTATACAAATAGAAATTCCAAACACAATTGCTACGTTCACCAGCAGCAAATTCATACTGCACATTATCAACCATTATGGTATACACCGGAACTTCATAAGAAAGATCACTTACTTGAACACGTTGTTTTGTATCAACCCATTGGTAATCAAAAATGTTCACACCAAACAATTTGGTGTTCCCGTCAATTCCGGTTGTTTCCAACTGCCAACTTTTGCTTTTCCACATTTTCATTTCGCGTTCTCCTTTACGGTGTTGATTGAGGAGATAAGCATAACACGAATGCTTGTGCAAGCGGAGTCAAGGGATTTATAATCTTCTTCGGTTATATAATTCGTTTTGAATAGCAGCTCTAACCAATATCCGGTTTCGTTTGCTTCTTTGAGAGCAATGTGAAGTTTGGCAACGAAGTCTGCTTTGCCGTGAGCATATTGTGCTTCACGGATATTTGCACCGATGGAAGTGCCACTTCTGCCGATTTGGTTAGAAATAATGGATTCCCGTTTTTCCTTCAAAGATTTCACAAGGTTGATAATAGATACTGCAAAATCCATAGATTGAGTACGCAATTTACTTTCTGACATAGTGACACCTCCAATTCAAATATATTGTATCATAAACGCGGTTAATTAGCAATATTTTAGTGAAGTTTGGCTCTGCCAAGTGAAGCAGCGGCAATGCCGCCGTGAAGTATTGTGCTTCGCACAAAGTGAAGTTCAGTGTGCCACCCACGCCCGCAGGCACTTCACTGCGCAGCACTTCACGATGCGTTAGCATCGCTTATCGTGCCGCAAGGCACACTTAGTTGAAAAGAAACACCCTTTGTCCGGTAGACAAAGGGTGTTTCTTTTCTGGTGGAGACGAAGGGGATCGAACCCTCGACCTTACGGATGCGAACCGTACGCTCTCCCAGCTGAGCTACGCCCCCAAATATTGCACCGCCGCGCGGAAAACACGGCGGTGCGCTTTTTTTAATTTAGCCGATTATTAATAGTAAAAATCGTAATTATCGTAGTCGTAATCGTAGCTATCAAAATAGGAATCTTCGTAGCTGTCGTAAACGGCCTCGCTCATAATTCCGGAAATTACGCCGGAGAACGCCATAATAATGGAGCTGATAAATCCGAGTACGATAGCGACAATACCAACAACAATACCTGCGGTGGCCATTCCGCCCTTGTAACCCTTTTTCTTAGCAACGGCACCTAAAATAATGCCCACTATGCTAAGTATGCCGCAGCAGAAGAAGGAAAGTATACTGCAAACAAGCGAGCCGATAGCAAGGCCCTTGCCCTCTTCCTTAACGGGAGCGGCGGTAGTATAGCCGTTCGGCTGAGCATATACAGGCTGAGCAGGCTGGACCGGCTGAGCGGGCTGAGCATATACAGGCTGAGCGGGCTGAGCAGGCTGAGTATATGTAGGTTGAACAGGCTGTGCCGGCGGGTCAACGTCAACCGGAGCGGTATAAACCGGCTGTTCGGGTTGAACGGGCTGTTCGGGCTGAACCGGCTGAGCAGGCTCGGCTACGTTAGGGGTATCGGTTTCGGGAATCGGCTGATTCTCATAAATATTATTCTCGTTCATTTTTCTACCGCCTTTCTAATTATTTACATTATACGCTCTTTTTTCGCTATAGTCAACGATTTTTATTTTCCCGCCTTGCAAACGTCTCGCAAACAGCATTTGTCGCATTTTGGCGAACGGGCAACGCAAACTGTCCGCCCGTGGAGGACAATTCGGTGGCAAAAATCGTTGGATATTTCGGGATTAAGCAATTTTTTAAGCTGCATTTCTACCTTAAACGGGTCCTTTGAATCGGAAAGCCCCAAAAGCCCCGTAATTCGTATAACATGTGTGTCGGTGACGACGGCAGGTTTCCCGAAAATGTCGCCCAAAATGAGGTTGGCGGTTTTGCGACCTACGCCCGAAAGCGAGGTTAGCTCCTCCATGGTATCGGGCACCCTTCCGCCGAAGTTGTCACGCAACGAAATACACATATTAACGATATCCGCCGCCTTGGTTTTATATAATCCGCAGGATTTTACGTACTCAGCAACGTCGGCAACGTCGGCGGCGGCAAAATCGTCAACCGATTTGTACCGCTCAAAAAGGGCGGGGGTAACCATGTTAACCCGCTTGTCTGTGCATTGAGCCGATAACCTTGTTGCGATAAGCAGCTCGTGCGGCGCGGAATAGTTAAGCTGGCACTCGGCAACGGGGTATTCCGCCCAAAGCCGACGCACAATTTCGTCGGCGCGTTGTTTTTTTGTCATTTTTTATCCTCTAAATTCCTTGTAACGTTATAGCATAATGTCATCATGCTGTCGCCGAGATGTACGTTTTCAACGGCAACGCCGTCCATTTCGCCGAAATCGAAATGGGTAAAGTTCCAAATCCCCTTTATGCCAAGTCTGACAAGCTGGTGTCCTAAGCTTTCGGCGGCGCTTCTCGGCACGCAAAGCATGGCAACCTTCGGCTTTTCGCTGCGGCAGTAGTCGTCAAGCCCGCTTATGTGGCGAATGGGCAACCCCGAAACAAGCTTGCCCGCGAGGGACTCGTTTTGGTCAAAAACGGCGGTAAGGCAGAAACCGCGCTCCTCAAAATTCATGTGAGTTGCAATTGCGCGGCCCAAGTTGCCCGCGCCGATGATGATACAGTCGTATTTATTCGGGATGCCGAGGATTTCGGCAATTTGCTTCCTTAACGAAGGGATATTATAGCCGTAGCCCTGTTGACCGAAACCGCCGAAACAGTTCAAATCCTGGCGAATTTGGCTTGCTCCGACGCCCATTTTTTCGGCAAGCGCCTTTGACGAAATTCGGTTTATTCCTTGGCGCTCAAGGTCGCCCAAAAAACGGTAATATCGGGGCAATCGGCGTATAACCGACATGGAAATATTATCACGCATATGTACAATCCCCCTAAACTTTTCACTACAATTATATTATTTACCAACCGCTCCACTTTGTCAAGAATTTATCAATCTTTTCGGCGGTACAAATTTTCTCTTTTTTGCATAAAATATACTGCGTGGGACATTCTACACGCAAAAAAATAAATTCTCGGCTTATGTTCGGTTGTTCAGGAAAAAAATTAAGACCCCTTGTACTCCAAAAGGTGTACAGGGGGTCTGCCTTTGATTTTTTCTTAAAACTATTGCTTTAAGTCAAAGGACTTGCAGTCGGTGCACTGTTCCATTGTGGGGTTGCACTCGTGGGTGCCGACCATAATGGAATCAAGCGAGCAATAATCCTCGTTTTGACAATGATGTTTGCAGCTGCTTACAGTGCAGTGAATGCATTTGTTAGCCTTATTCATGTTAAGTTACCTCCCAAAAATCGGACTGCGATTATATTATCTGCGCTGAACAAAAAATTATTCGTTTCGCGTGCTTTTTTCGATAAATTTTTTCGCCGAATAAGCATATCATATAATACACAAAATATACAAAAAGAGGTGCTTTTTTAAAAAATGCTGGTCATTAATCATACCGTCGTTGGCGACGGTTTCGGAGCGTTAACGGCGAACAGGCTGGTTAAAATTGCGGCCGAATCGGGTTGCACCGTAACCATTGACAAAAACGGAAAAACGGTTAACGCAAAAAAGCTCTATGCGATAATAGGGCTTGACGTTAAAAAGGGAGATAAAATTACGCTTACGGTTTCGGGGCCGAGCGAAAGCGACACCGCCGACGGGATAAAACGAATTTTGCTCAGTTAACGGGAAAATAGCCCGTTAACTTCTTTTTTTGTCGGTTCGCCAAAGTTAAGGCGCCGCGCCGCAGACTGATTTATCGGCGGCTCCTCTTGCTGAGAGTTTTCAACTATCCTCAGCACGAGTTTATCTGTCTTTTAAATAATTTTCTATTATAGTTTTTGCTTCAACCCAGCCATATGCAACCGCCGTACAGTAGCCTTGCTTTGCGAGGTTATCTAACCAAAAAATTTGGTTTTCGGTGGGCTTATTTTTGCCTACCTTCATTTCGATAAAAAGGCCGTGATACTTTTTGTTCGGCACGGGCAAGCAAACGTCGGGAACGCCGGGCTTTAACCCCTCCGCAATAAGCTTGCCGCCCGAATAACGGGTGCGTTTGCCCTCGTTCGGAACATGGAACATGAGCTTTAGCTCGGGCTTCACCGACGACGCAATTTGAGCCCAACGAAAAAGGCTTATTTGCTCGTCGCTTTCGGTCGTTTTAAGCGGCTCCATTTTTCACGCTCCCTTTCTTTCATCTATATGCTTCATGATACCACACATCACACTATATCGGCAAGGGTAAATCGAATAATTTTGGCAAGCTCGGACACGGGCGTTTCTATTTGATAACCGATGCGTCCCGCGCTGAACATAATTGTGTCAAAATCGGCCGCGGTTTTATGCACCGTGGTTGTAAAAAACTTTTTCATCCCTACGGGCGAGCAGCCGCCGTGAATGTACCCCGTAAGCGGCAAAAGCTCCTTTGATTTTATCATTTCTACCGATTTTTCGCCTACCGCCTTCGCCGCCTTTTTAAGGTCAAGCTCACCCGCCACGGGAACAACAAAAACATAGTGCTTTCCGCTTTTTCCTACCGTTACAAGCGTTTTAAAAACGCGGTTTTCATCTTGGCCCAAAACGGCACAAATTTCTTCTCCGCTTACGGCGTCGGTGTCGGCGTAAAAATGGGGAGTATATTTTATTTTCTTGCCGTCAAGAAGGCGCATAACGTTCGTTTTTTCCATATATTTTTCACCCAATCACAATTATAGCACAAAAATCCTAAACAATGAAATCTTTCTTGCCAAGGAAGGCGATTTAGTGGTATAATGAGTTATTAACAAACGAAAGGTGTGCCGTATGAAAACCTTAAAACGCCTCAAAATAAAAAATTTCCTTTTGCTTACCGTTGCGGGTATCATAAACGCCGTCGGCGTAACCCTTTTTCTTGCCCCCGTTAAGCTTTACGACAGCGGCGTTTCGGGCACGTCAATGCTTTTGTCCCAAGTAACGCCCGAATATCTTACGCTTTCGGTTTTTCTTGTTGCGCTTAACGTGCCGATTTTTCTTTTCGGCCTTAAAAAGCAAGGCGTTTTGTTCACGATTTACGCCGTTTACACCGTTATAATTTACTCGTGCGGCGCGTGGCTCATAAACGACGTTTTACCCATTGATGTTAGCTTTATTTCGCCGCTTGCGGGCAAGGATTTGTTCCTTTGCGCTATTTTCGGCGGACTTATTTCCGGTATCGGCAGCGGTCTTGCTATCCGCTACGGCGGCGCCATGGACGGCATAGAGGTTTTGGCCGTTATTTTCGCAAAGCGCATAGGCATCACGGTCGGCACCTTTGTTATGATTTATAACGTTTTGCTTTACGTTGTTTGCGGAATTATTTTAAAAAGCTGGATTTTGCCGCTTTACTCAATTGTCGCATATGCGTCGGCGCTTAAAACGGTCGACTTTATTATCGAGGGTATTGACCGTTCAAAGTCGTCTATGATTATTACCGACAAGGCGGATGAAATTTGCAAGGCGCTGTCTGAACAGTTCGAAAACGGCATAACCCTGCTTCCCGCAAAGGGATACTATTCCGACTCGGATAAAACGCTTATCTACTTTGTAATAAACCGTTTTCAGGTCGGAAAAATGCGCGAAATAGTACACAGCATTGATAAAAACGCGTATATTTCGATTAGCGAGGTTGCCGACGTTTTCGGCAAAAACCAAATAAAATACGAAGCCGATAAATAAAGGATAAATAAAGATAAAAGCAAAAAGCCGTCGCAACAGCGACGGCTTAGTTTATAGCGAAAACGGCTAAAACACGGTTTATTTTTATTTCGCATTCACCTTTAGTGTTTTACAACTTGCAATTAGCACTCTTCTAATTCGACCACAGAGATTTCTGTGCTTTTTATAGG
>JBGVDX010000129.1:0-2380 GCA_045119575.1 Acutalibacteraceae bacterium | reverse complement strand
GGTATTCTAAAGAATATCACTGTGAGACCTGTCTCACAATATCACTTAATATTCTTATTTTTGAGATAGGTTAATTTTAAAATATGTACTCCCGTTACGCACATTTTGAAAGTGCGTAAACCCACTATGACACTTTCAAATAGAAAGTGTCAATTTTTATATAAAAAATGAATAAGGGAGAACACTTCTTTACGAAGTGTCTCCCTTCGAGAGGCTTTAAATTATGCTTTTTCAACGCTTATTCGGCGGCTTTTCTTATTTCGGCGACCGCCTTTTTCATGTCGGCGGCGTTGCAAATTGCGCTGCCCGCGACAAGAATGTTTGCTCCCGCGTGGGCGGCAATCGGCGCCGTTTCAAGGTTAATTCCGCCGTCCACCTGAATGTCCATGTCGAAAAGTCCGCGCCTGTTACATTCGGCACGAAGCTCGGCAATTTTATCGGTGGCGGAGCTGATATACGACTGACCTCCGAAGCCCGGCTCAACCGACATGATAAGCACCATGTCGACCATGTCAAGATAGGGATAAATCTCGCTCACGGGGGTTTTCGGCTTAACCGAAACGGCGGCTTTAACGCCGTTGTCGCGTATTTGCTGTAACGTTTCTTTAACGTCGCAGTCGCTTTCACAATGAATGGTAATTCTTTCGGCGTGTTTAGCGAAACGGTCGATATAAAGTTGGGGCCGCTCTATCATAAGATGAACGTCAAGCGGCAAATCGGTATGCTTCGCAATTGAGTCGATAATCGGGAACCCGATAGAAATATTCGGAACAAAAGCGCCGTCCATAACGTCTATATGGATAAGCTCAACTCCCGCCTCCTCAAGCTCTTTAAGTACGCCCTTAAGCTCAAGAAAATCGCAGGTTAAAACAGACGGAGAAATTTTTACCATTTATCATAAAACTCCTTAAAAAATATTACAATTCTATGATAAACGTTTATTGACCGTTGGTCAAGCGCTTTTTAATAAATATCCCCCTTGCCGATTAAACTTTAGGGTGCTATAATCATTGTCGCGGGGTGATAAATGCTATGCAAAAGTTGATGAGCCGCATACGTTCGGCGGCGCAAAAATATAATATGATTAGCGACGGCGACGTTATAGCCGTCGGCGTTTCGGGCGGCAAGGATTCGGTTGCGCTTTTGTGCGCGCTTAGCGAAATGCGCCGCTTTTACCCGAAAAAATACGAGGTTAAGGCGATTACTCTTGACCCATGCTTCGGCGGCGTTCAAACCGATTATTCCGAAATCGAAAAATTGTGCGAAAATTTAGGCGTCGAATACGTCCTGCGCCGCACCCAGCTCGGCCAAATTATTTTTGACAAGCGCAAGGAAAGCAACCCCTGCTCCCTTTGCGCCAAAATGCGCCGCGGTATGCTTCATGACGAGGCGAAAAAGGCGGGCTGTAACAAGGTCGCCTTGGGACATCATCTTGACGACGCCGTGATAACCTTTTACATGAATTTGCTCCGCGGCGGAAACATCGGCTGTTTTTCGCCCGTAACCTATCTTTCCCGTAAGGATATTTACACAATCCGCCCCATGGTGCTCGCCTATGAAAAGGAGGTGCGCCACGCCGTTCGGTCAAGGGATTTGCCCGTTGTAAAATCGAAATGTCCCGTTGACGGCGAAACCGAGCGCCGCCGCATAAAGGACCTTATTTGGTCGCTTGAGCGGGAAAACGGCTACGACGCTCTTTATCAAAAAACAATCGGCGCTTTGCAGAGGGCAAAAATCGACGGCTGGGCGATAGAAACCGACCAACAATCGGCGATAGAATCGGACGAATAACCAACAAATAACGCAAAAAAACCGTCGGCTCGCCTGACGGATTTTCCACGCCCGACGGCTTTTTCATGCCCGACGGCTTTCACACTTCGGCGATAACGTCGGCGCAAAGCTCGGCAATAATTTGCTCCGAAACCCGCCTATCGCAAAGCCCGCCGTAAATTTCCGCTAACATATTTTCCTTCTCACGAGCTTGTGACAATGTGTCACAAGCTCCTTTTATAAGCTCGCCGGTCGCCTTTTTGTTAAACCGAATACGTTGCCGCTTTGAGGCGAAGGCGGAGGGGTCGCAAAACTGTCTTGAGTGGAACCGTCTGCCCTCGGCGTCAAGGGGATGGTGCCTGTTTTCGGTGACAAAGGCGACCTTTGCCTCGGGGACAATAACGTGCTCGCATTTTCCCTCGTTAAGGGGACAAAAGCAGGTGATAATGTCAAAGCCGAGCTCCATCGCCGTGTACCGAATTGCCGTCATGACCGCCCGAGAAGCCGCGCCGTGGTTATCGTTCACGATTATTACCTTTTGGGCGTTTTCAGTTACCGTTTTGTGACAAAACGCCACACCGTCACCCGTAACGGCGCTCAAAAACCGGAT
>JBGVDX010000128.1:0-9327 GCA_045119575.1 Acutalibacteraceae bacterium | reverse complement strand
TTACGTGTTTAACGCAGTCGATTACATCGGCAACAACGGCGCTGGCCGTAGGAAGTTTACCCGCTCCTCTGCCGTAGAACATAACTTCGCCGGTTGCGTCGCCGTTTATCATAATTGCGTTAAATACGTCATCAACAAGCGAAAGCTGGCTGTCGTTGGGCACAAACGCAGGATATACGGTAACGTTAATCTTGCCGTTTTCGAGCAGTTTTACTCTGCCTAAAAGCTTGATTACGCCGCCCCATTTTTCGGCATATTTAACGTCGCTAAGCGTAATTTTCGTAATGCCGTCGGTGTAAACCTGATTGGGATAAACATGTTTTCCGAATGCGAGAGACGCAAGAATACAAATTTTACGGCAAGCGTCATGTCCTTCGATATCGGCGGACGGGTCACGCTCGGCATAGCCTAATTTTTGTGCAAGCGAAAGTGCATCGGAAAAATCGGTATTGTCCTTTATCATTTTAGTCATAATAAAGTTAGTTGTTCCGTTAAGTATACCCGTGATTTCGCTTATTTCGTTAGCGGCAAGACATTGAATCATCGGGCGAATAATCGGAATACCGCCGCCTACACTTGCCTCGAACAAAAAGTTAAGGTTGTTTTCCCTTGCTATTGTAAGAAGCTCCTGTCCATGAGTTGCTACAAGCTCCTTATTAGAAGTAACAACGCTTTTACCCGACAAAAGGCACGATTTTACAAAATCGTATGCAGGTTTTATGCCGCCCATTGTTTCAACAACGATTTTAACGCTTTCGTCGTTTAAAATATCGTTAAAATCCTTTGTAAATCTGTCACAAAGGGGGCTGTCGGGAAATTCTCTTAAATCAAGAATATGTTTAATGTATATCTTGTCAGCGGCACGACGCTCAATACTTTCGCTGTTGTGAGTTAAAACCTCTACAACGCCGGAGCCTACAACGCCGTGTCCCATAATTGCTATATTTATCATATTTATATCACCTAACCTAAAATTTGGGAAACTGAAACAACGCCTTCAACCGAATGAAGCGTTTCTAATACAGCCGAAATGTTCATATCTTCACTGCCCATTCTGAAGCTTACCGAAACAGAGGCTCTTCCCCCGTTTGGAATATCCTGATATACGGTAAGAATGTTTGCACCGCACTGATAAAGCGCGTTCACAAACTGCAACATTACGCCCGAACAGTCCTCAAGAATTGCATGAAGCGTGACAATATGCCCTTCATAGCGTTCGTTGTAAGCAAAGACACAATCCTTATACTTGTAAAACGCACTTCTTGATACGCCCGCAATCTTTGCCGCATCGGTAGCGTTCTTTACCTTACCGTCGGCAATAAGCTGCTTTGCGTAAAGTACACGTGAATAAACATCAGGCAATATCTTGCTGTCAATCAAAAGAAATTGACTCATAATGTCCTCCAGCAAAGTACATCTGTACTCAAGATGGAAACATTATATCATATGCGTACACCACAATGCAAGTACAAATTATCTTTAAAAGGTCATAAATATTTATATATTTTTTCTCAATAAATGGTCAATTTGTATATATAATTTAAAGCCGCCTCGAAATGAAGCGGCTTCTTTAAATATTAAAGCTTATTTAGATGTATCTTTTTCGTTGATTTCGATATCAACAACATGAATACTGATTTTGCTTACAGCCTTGCCGGTCATGTTCTGTACCGATTCTTTAACGTTCCTTTGGACATCTTCGCAAACGCTGACAATATCAACACCCATTTTCATTTTAACATATGCGTCAATATAAAGAGCGTTATCAATAAACTTTACATGAACCGATTTAGCCGATTTATCTTTAAAAACACCCTTAATATTAGCGGGCTTAGAAACCATATCGGCTATGCCGTCAATCTCCAATGCAGCCGTAGCAACCATTTTGGAAATAACATCTTCGGAAATAACGATTCCTTGGTCATTTTTGTTTTCCATAATAATTACCTCCTTTTTTGTATATTATATCACAAAAATTAAGTAAAACAACTGTTTTTTATTCAACTGTGATTATTTTTACATTTTCGGCAGTAAAACCGGTTTGTTCACAAGCTATTTCATTAATTTGTATAGTCTGCGCCGACGTAAGTTCTTTAGCTTTTACGATTACGTTAACATTTTTCTCACTTACCACCGCAATACATTTTTCAAAGCCCTTTGCTTTTACCAAAGTTTCTATATTGAGCTCTTTTTCCATGTTGTTAATTATAGTATTTTTATTGGTTTCCGCTTGTTTTTTGGCGTCGTCTGACGATTTTGCATTATTTATTATGCCGTCAAATTCGGCTACCGTATTATTTCGTGATTTTTCGCGTTCGGTAGCCGTTTTTGTGAAATAATCCTCCTCGGGCGTATTTGAAACCGTGTTGTTAACGTATACCGACTGACCTATTTTTGTTTCATCACGTGAAGAGGTCGAAACATTATCTTTACTGCCCGAATACTGCCAGTTAAGATACACAGCGGCAGAAAGGGCTAAAACAAGTCCCGTTAAAACAATTGCTCTCTTGCTGATTAAAACCGATTTTCTCATAAAAAAAGCTCCTTTTTTTATCAAGCAGGATTTGCGCTTGAAACATATATTTTATTTTTGCTTATATTAAGAACAGCCATTACGGCCGATTTAATACCTTCGTCAAAGCTGCTGTTGCCGTCGTATATAATAACTACGCCCCTTATTGAAGGAGCAAGCGTCGTAACAATAAGTCCGTTTTCGTTTCCGTTTGAATCTTCAACAATTATGTATTTTTCGCTTGAATTGTCTTTTTTCTTGGTCGACGCTTCCCCGTCATTTGTGTAATCGTTTGATAAATCCTTTTCGTTTAGGTACACATATTCATATGAGGAATCAAGCGTAACTATGACCTGTACATTTTCGTTACCCGTCATTGAAGTTACTATATTTTTAATTTTGTTTTCAATTTTACTGCAATACTCATCTTCGGAAAAATCGGTTTTATTAGCTTGTTCTTTTTTACCTGAACCGAAATATCCGGACATAAAAATTAGTAAAATCCCTATAATACCAACCGCAAAAATTGCAGTTGAAATTTTTTTATTTTTTAAAAGCAACATTATTTCATTCTTCATTTTTTATCACCTTGCAGTCAATACCGAAATTCTGTTTTACGGACTCGCTAATTTGGGTTTCATCGCCTGAAGAAACGTATATTATAAGCTCCGTTTCGGTTATTTCGATATTGCATTTTGTATCAAAAGCCGCCTCTACATATTCCTTTATATCGTTTTTAATTTCGTCATGAACCGACGAAATTACTCCGTAATCACCGACTGATTGGTCATAATCCGCATAAAAATCGAAGTTTATATCACTTTTGGTAAAAGCAGTAATAATAACAACTACAACAATTATTTTTGTCATAAGAATAAGATGATTTTTGTACTTATTTTCGGGGAATATCACGGTTACGGCCGAAACAATTAATATAACAACTATAATTGACAATACGGTAATGTTCATTTTAAACCTCCGAGAACCAACATAGCCGACAACGACAATATCATTCCGATAAATAAACACACCAAAACCGATAAAAGCAAAGTTAATACGTCATTAATAGCATTTATTATCGCCGTAATATTGTCCGACGAGTTTATAAACGAGCAAAGCTTAACGGATAATTCCCAAAAAAGCAGCTCGGTCAAAAGCGGAACGAAAAGCACGATAATAACAACTATTGCAAACAGTCCCAACCCCGAACGCATAACGGAAATTCCGCCGATTACCGTGTTTAAAACCTCGCTTACATATCCCCCTACAACCGGAATAGAAGTGCCGAAAATAAACTTGCTCGTCCTCATCGCAACCGAATCTGCGGCCGACGCTACAACCGATTGTACCGACGTCATCGCCGCAAAAACAGTTGTAATTAACGTTAGACACCATATAGTCGTCTTTTTAATAGAGCTAAGTAAATCCTTTAAAATGTTATCCGCTATAATCGAGGATAAGCTTAGTCCGAAATAACCAACCGAAACAGGCACAAGTATGTTTTTGGATAAATACATAAAAAGTTGAGTAAATAAATAGGTTGACGAGGTGTATAATATTGAACCGGTTGGTTTTTGAGATACGGTCATAAACGTCGCAAATATAGGTAAAAAAGAATAAAGAAACACTCCGCATGAGTTAATACAATCGGTAGTTTTTATCAAGATATTTTTAAACGGTGAGATTATCAGCACACAAATTATAAGTATAAAAATTATATCGGCTATCTTTTTTAAACCGTTGCGTTCAATAAAAATGTTTGTTGCTGCTCCGAAAATTGATACAGCCAGCACCGTAAGCATTGACGAAAACGGAAGCCGTATGTTATTCAAAGCTATATCAAAGATTATTCCGATACCGCTGTTTTGTATTTTTTCTATTAAATCAGATAAACTCCCTATTCCGTTTGCTTGAAACGAGTCTTTAACACCATCGGGCAAAATTTCATATGCATCAACGTACACACTATCATCGTCGGCACAAGCATAAACGGGAATAAAAAAAGATACGAGCAAAAAGCAAGTTATTAAAAAAATAAATATCCTTTTCATTAATTAAACAAATCCTGAATTATTGTAATCAAATATTCTATAAGCGGAAAAGCAAGGGTAAAAAGAATTATTTTCGCCGCAACATCGACACAAACGGCTAAGCTTGAATTGCCCGAATCCTTGCAAATGTTACCCGAGATTTCGGCTAAAACCGATATGCATACCGCTTTTATAAGTAATTTAAAAAATTCCGCCGTTTTTCCTGCATCATCAATAACCGAAAACACATTGTCAAACAAGTCAACGGCTTTTGGCACCGTAACAGCAATAATTATAATTGCGGCGGCAATTACGGTTAAAAGCGAATAAACAGAGTTATACTGCTTCAAAACCGATGCCAAAACCGCCGCAACAATGCAAATCAGAATAACCGAAACCGTACTCATAGGTCAAAAAGAGATTTTACCGTATCGAACAAATTTCCTATTTCGCCTATTAGCATCATTAAAACAACGATTAACCCCGCAATAGTTGTCATCATCGCTTGGTCCTCACGGCCCGAACGGATTAGCAGTTGGTTAAAAACAGCAACTATTATTCCAATTGCTGCTATCTTAAATATAAAATCAACTTCCATTGATATCCTCCGCTTTTTAAATAGCCAAAATAAATATTACAATTCCTAAACATATGCCCGACGAAACGGTAATTTTTCCGTGCTTATTAAAATCGCTTCTTGCCATAGTTAATCGCTGGTCAAAAAATGAAAGCAAGTTTTCACAGCTTCCTATAAGAATATCCGAGCTGTTTTGAGAACAATCGGTCAAAAATTTGTAAAAAAGCGAACCTTCTTCGTCCGTAAGCATAGTCAAATTTTTATTAATTTCGGGCATTTTTAAAACTTTAATTTGAAGCAATCGTTTTATTTGAGAAACAGTTTCCTTTGCATATTCGAGCTGGTTTATCCGCTTTATCATGTTTATGTACAGCATTATCGTTATAAACGCAGGGCAAAGGCTGATAAGCAAAACGCCGAAAGTTTTAACAATTGACATAGGAATAATCAAATTTAGGCATTTCACCTATCTTGTCCATTTTTAACAGCGTCGCAAAAAAGCCGTATTGCTTAAGCTTTTCAAGAATAAATGAATTACCCGTATCGCTGAAACTGTGAAAACTCGCAATTACCTTTACACCGGCGTTGGAAATTTTATGCATTGTTTCACAGTCGTTAAAACCGATTTCGTCAAAGATTATGACGTCAGGAGACATCGTCCGAAGCGCAATTTCAGACGCAGTCGCCTTAGCGCAATTTGAAATTACATCGCAAAAAGCACCAAGCTCAAAACCCGTTTCGCCGAATGAATTAGCGGCTATTTCGTTTCTTTCATCAATTACGCAGGTTTTAATTTTTTTGTCTGAAAGACACCTTGCAACATCACGTATAAGCGTTGTTTTACCGCAAGCGGGTTTTCCGGATAACAATAAATGATTTCCGTCAGCTAAAAATCGGTCAACAACATCAATACCAAATGATTTTACAAATCGTGCGATACGGAAATTAAAAGAATAAATATCGTTACACGAAAGAATAACGCCCTTATTTGAGAAAGAGCCGCATATTCCGACTCTGTGTCCGCTTTTTAAAGTTATATAACCGTTATTTATTTGGTTTTCATATGCACAAAAAGAATACCCGCACATACGTTTTATACATTCGTTAAACTGATTTCTGTCGGTACATACACAGCGATTAGTCAAAAATTCCGACACCCCGTTACCGTTAAGAAAATATCTTCCGTCGGTTGTGACTATTACAATCGGTTTATCAACCTTTGCTCTTATTTCAATTATTTTTAATTTTACCGATTCAGGTATGTTAACCAAACACTCGCCTACCGAATCACAAAAATATTCCGTAATGTTTTTAAAACTGTCCATTCTTGTCCCTCCTGTTGAAAAATATGAAAAGACATGCTATAATATGATAAATAATTTTTTCGGAGGATAATTTCTGTGGATAAAAAGCTTAAAACAAGACTTTTCGGCTTTTCCCGAAAGGATACTATGAATTATATCGAAAGCTATCAAGCCGAATGTTGCGAAAAAATAACTGAATTAAAGGCTGAGGTTGACGCTTTACAGAAGGAAAACGATAGTTTAAAGGCCGAAAAATCCGCCGTTCAATCCGAAATTGACAGAATGAAATCCGAGCTTGACAGCCTTTCGTCTCAGCTTGAAGAAGAACGCAAAAAAACCGCCGAAAACGAAAACGTTAAAACCCGAGTCGGTGAAATTTTTATCGACGCTAAGGAAAGAGCCGATTCAATAGTAAATAGCGCTAAAACCGACGCCGAGAATATTCGCAGTGCGGCTATTAATCAAGCAAAAAGCACAGTTACGGACATTGACGCTACCTATTCCGAGCTTGAGAGCTTGCGTAACAACATGAAAACCGTATTTAATGATTTTTGCGACAGAATTGACAGTATAAACGGAATTTTAAAATCGGCAAAATCGAATTTAAATATGGACAGTACAACGGAAAACACAGAGGTTAAAATTAAATACCTTTAAAATCAGTTTTTAAGAGTGATAACCATGAATATTAAAGTAATGTTCGACGAAAAATCGGTAATTCGTACCCTTGCGCGGCTTTCCCACGAAATTATCGAAAAAAACGACCATGAAAACGAAATTTGCATAATCGGAATTAGATCAAGAGGCGTTTCTATCGCAAAAATCCTTGCCGAAAACGTAAGGAGCTTTTCCGATATAAAGGTCAATTTAGGCGAGCTTGATATTTCCCTGCACAGGGACGATGTTGATAAAAACGAAGTCCGTGAATCAAAAACAAAAATTGATTTTTCGGTTACGGGAAAAACCGTAATACTTGTTGACGACGTGTTATACACCGGCCGCACTGTCAGAGCCGCACTTGATGCAATAGTCGAGCTCGGCAGACCTTCATGCATACAACTTGCTGTTTTGGTCGACCGCGGACACCGAGAATTCCCCGTACATGGAGATTTTGTCGGTAAAAACATCCCGACTTCAAGAAACGAAAAAATCGTAGTCAACATGAGCGACTACGATGATAAAATCTCTATTGAATTGTTAAGTAAATAAAAAAGTTCCTGCAGAATAATGTCTGCAGGAACTTTTTATTTATACAAGTTACCGCCGTAATAATCTATTGCTACAATAAGCGGAAAATTTTCTATAACCAATTTTTTTACCGACTCGCAACCTAAATCATCGTATGCGATAACTTCAGACGACTTGATACATTTTGCGGCAAGGGCGCCTGCACCTCCGACGGCACAAAGATACACCCCTTTATGCTTTACTATCGACTCGCAAACAGCGTCATCGCGCTCCCCTTTGCCTATCATTCCCTTTAAGCCGTTATTCATAAGCAACGGCACATACGGATCCATTCTTGATGAAGTCGTAGGGCCGCAGCTGCCAATAGGTAAATTTTCGGGTGTAGGAGTAGGTCCCGCATAATAAATTACGGCATCTTTTAGGTCGAAGGGTAAACGTTCACCCGACTCAATAGCCGCCTTAATTCTTTTATGAGCTGCATCACGTGACGTATAAACAACGCCGCTTAATTTAACAATATCCCCTGCCGAAACAGTTTCCGACCAACTTGCAATATCGGCGGTATTTAGAAAAAATTCTCTCAATCAAAAACACCTCACAGATATTATAACTGCGAGGTGTTAAAATTACAATAAAATTATGAAACTTTCAGTCTAAGACGCAGTTTGTCGGCAATCATAGCAATAAATTCGCTGTTTGTCGGCTTTCCTCTTTCGTTGTGAATTGTGTAGCCGAAATAGGAATTAAGCACGTCAATGTCGCCTCTATCCCATGCGACCTCAATAGCGTGACGAATAGCACGTTCAACGCGCGATGAAGTCGTTTGATACTTCTTTGCTACGGTAGGATAAAGCTGTTTTGTAACCGAATTAATTATATCGGCGTCGTTTACCGCAAGGGTAATTGCCTCTCTTAAGTAATGGTATCCCTTGATATGAGCAGGCACACCAATTTGATGGATAATTTCGGTTATCATAAGCTCTAAATCGTTGTTTTTGCTATTATTGAAGCTATGTATTACAGTAAAATCTTGTTCGTTGCTTGTTAATTTTACAATTCTTTCGGCAAGTATTTCAAAATCAAACGGTTTTATTAAATAATAACTTGCTCCGCTCGATAAAGCTTCTTTTTCAAGACGTGGATTATCATATCCCGACATAATTATAACAACCGGCATCATGAGCCCCATTGCTTTAATATTATCCATTACACCGAGCGAATCAATATTCGGCATAAACATATCCATTAAAACTACGTCCGGTTTTGCCCTTTCAACCTCCTTTAAAACTCGACTTCCGTCTTTTGCGGTTAAAATTACCTCAAATCCGTAGCTTTTTAATACATTTGCGCAACCGATTCCGAATTCCGTCGAATCGTCTGCGATCAACACTTTAATTTTCTTATCCATCATGTTTCCTCCTTGGTAATATTTGGTAGTTATTTTTATACCATATATTTCCATTTATTTCAAGTCTTTATTTCAAGATTTTTTAAAATTCATTTTTGTTACAATAAATACGCCCGATTTATCAAGCAAATAGATAAATCGGGCAAATTATGAGTGTTAATTTGTTTTTTCGGCTAATTCAGTTGTCTCAGCGGACATCGTCATGGCAAAAACTCCGTAACCTTTTTTGCAATCGTTAACAAAAACGTGCGTCAATGCTCCTATAAGCCGTCCGTTTTGTATTATAGGGGTTCCGCTCATTCCCTGTA
>JBGVDX010000127.1:0-1086 GCA_045119575.1 Acutalibacteraceae bacterium | reverse complement strand
ATCGGTTGACGCAAAGGGCGTACTTACCGACGAGGCGGGTCAATTTGCCGGCCTCACAACCGACGAAGCTAATAAAAAAATTGCTATGCATCTTGACGAGACAGGCGCTTTGCTTGCCCTTGAAAAGATTATTCACCAATATCCCCATTGT
This sequence comes from Acutalibacteraceae bacterium, assembly GCA_045119575.1. Taxonomy (GTDB): domain Bacteria; phylum Bacillota; class Clostridia; order Oscillospirales; family Acutalibacteraceae; genus UMGS1976. Next base: position 935 of record JBGVDX010000127.1, on the reverse strand, counting down.
TGGCGTTGCAAGTCGCCCATTTTGTTCCGCGCAACCGAACAATGCTTCTGTTCTATCAGCGACTTTGCCGACAAGGCGATTGACGCCATTGATACGGTAGAGTGGGTACCTGCATGGGGCAAAGACCGTATCGCAGGAATGGTAAGAGATCGTTCCGACTGGTGCATTTCACGTCAAAGAATTTGGGGCGTGCCTATTCCGATTTTCTACTGTGAGGATTGCGGCGCCGAAATTATCAACGACGAAACAATTAAAAACGTTGCCGACATCTTCCGCAAGGAAGGCGCCGACGCATGGTACGAGCACGAGGCAGGGGACTTATTACCCGCCGGCTACAAGTGCCCGAAATGCGGCTCGGTTCATTTCAAGAAAGAAACCGATATCATGGACGTATGGTTCGACTCCGGCTCAACTCACGCCGCTGTTCTTGACAATAGAGACTACCTCCGTTCGCCGGCCGACCTCTATCTTGAAGGCGCCGACCAGTACCGCGGCTGGTTCCAGTCGTCCTTGCTTACCTCGGTTGCAACGAAGGGCGTTGCCCCGTATAAGACAATCGTTACCCACGGCTGGGTAGTTGACGGCGAAGGCAAAAAGATGTCCAAATCGCTCGGCAACACCATCATTCCCGAGGATATCGTTAACCAGTACGGCGCCGATATTCTTCGTTTGTGGGTTGCTTCGTCCGACTATCATGCCGATATCCGCATCTCAAAGGACATTTTGAAACAGCTTACCGAGGCTTACCGTAAAATCCGCAACACAGCAAGATTTATCCTCGGCTGTATCGGCGATTTCGACCCCGATAAGGACGCAGTTTCGCTTGACCAGCTTGAACCGATTGATAAATGGGCGCTTAATCGCCTTGACGAGCTTAATAATAAGTGCAAAGACGCATTTGACAAGTTCGAATATCATATTATTTTCCATGCTAT
>JBGVDX010000126.1:0-12125 GCA_045119575.1 Acutalibacteraceae bacterium | reverse complement strand
TTTGGCTTTGGGCCGACCATACGGTTGCCGACCGCCGAATGTTTCGCAAATGCAAAGTCGATTTCCGTAGCGCCTGCGGGCCGGTTGATTACGTCGCCGCCGGGGGTTACGCCGAAAACGTCCTCGGGCGCAAGGTCGGTTTTTATGGTACGAACAATTTCTTCAACGTCGTCGGATTCGCTTTGATTTTCTATCATCTTGCGTATCCATTCAAGGCGCTGTTCAAACTGTTTATCCCTGCCGCTGACACCGGCTTTGTATTTCCAATGGGCCGCAATACCGTATTCGGCGGTATAGTGCATATCCCAAGTACGTATTTGCACCTCAAAGGGTGCGCCGTGACGGCCGATAACCGTTGTATGCAACGATTGGTACAAGTTCGACTTAGGGGTGGAAATATAGTCCTTGAAACGGCCGGGGATGGGTTGGAACATTTCGTGGACAAGTCCCAAAACGTTGTAACATTCGGTAACGCTGTTAACAATCACGCGGACGGCGTAAATGTCGTAAATTTCTTCAAACTGCTTGCCCTGAATATACATTTTGCGGTATATTCCGTGGACCGATTTTACGCGTCCCTCTATGGACAAATTCTCTATCGTATCGCCGAGCTTTTCGCGCAGCATGCTTTTTATGCTCTCGATATAAGAAAGGCGGTATTCTTTATCTCTTTCAAGCAGACCCTCGATTTCATCATATGCGATAAGGTCAAGGTGCTTAATCGCCAAATCTTCAAGCTCCTCTTTTACCGCACGGATACCTAAACGGTGAGCAATCGGAGCGTAAATTTCAAGCGTTTCTTTGGATTTATCAAGCTGCTTTTGCGCCGTTTGGGCGTCAATTGTACGCATGTTATGAAGGCGGTCGCAAAGCTTGATAATAATTACTCTTATATCCTCGGACATGGCGATGAACATTTTTCGGACGTTCTCCGCCTGTAATTCCTCTTTGGAAACATAGTTGATTTTACCGAGCTTGGTTACGCCGTCGACAAGCATAGCTATATTAGCGCCGAAATCGCGCCTTACTTCGTCAACCGTAAGGTCGGTATCCTCAACCGCGTCGTGCAGCAGCGCCGCCGAAACAGCCTCGGAGTCCATGCCAAGGCGGGCGGTAATGCACGCTACCGAAAACGGGTGAATAAAAAACGGTTCGCCGGAAAGACGGTTTTGTCCCTCGTGTTTTTTCTTCGCAAGGTCATACGCCCGCCTTACCGTTTCAAGGTCGTGGTTATCGCTTTGCTTTTTCATTATGCCGACAAGGGTTTCGAACTTTCCGTCATAGTTTACCGTCATTTTTTATTCCTCCTCTCCGTTAGCCTTTCGGTAGGTTTCGGAGCCTCTAAGCTCCAGTTTTCCGTCGACCGGACATTTTTTAACGCCGACGCTGTCTTTATCATATTCGCATTTAATAAGTCCTAATTCGCTTAAAACATCAAGCACAAGGCGCATTTTAAGGTATGAGCCGACACCCGACAATGCCATGAGCGCCTCGAACACGCCGTAAAATTCGCCGTTTTGGGAAACAAGTCGGTAAATTGCGGCAACGTCGTCACGGGTTACGGCACAAGCCGATTTTTGCTCGTCGGTAAGGCTTTCGCCGCGTAAAAAGCGTTCGTATATTCTTATCTCTTTGAACAGCCTTTCCTCGTCAACGCCGTGCGGGCGAAACGCCTTTGCAATAAGGGTTACCGTTTTTGTTCCCATATATTCGTTTTGTTCAACCGTGACGGCGAAATCAAGTAGGTCGCCTACGCTAAAGCCAAAGCTTTTTTCGTTGGTATTGAAAAGCATTATGGTGGCATTAGCGCCGCTTTTGGAAACGTTAAGGCGCAAATGCTTTCCGTTTCCGACAAATGTAATTTTATCGACACGAACGCCCATTATTCCGAAAACAGGGGTTTGGTTGCCGACGCCGCAGGGCTCAAAAACCTCCAGCGACTGCGCCATGTCGACCGAAAACGCCGACGGCGACAAACGGCAATCAATATGTACCTCGGCAAAGGGCATTTCTTCAAAGTTTTCAGCCGCCCAGTTGTTTATGGCTTTTCTGAAATCGTCAACAAGCTCGGTTTTAACCGCCATTCCCGCGGCTCTTGAATGGCCGCCGAAACGGGTAAGCAGGTTTTCGCAGGCGCTTAGCGCGTCAAAAACGGAAAATCCGCCTATGCTTCGCGCCGAACCGTTAGCCTCGCCGTTTTCAACCGACAAAACAAAGGCCGGACGACCGTATCTTTCGCAAATTCGCGAAGCGACAATTCCGATAACTCCGCCGTGCCAACCGTCGCCGCAAACTACGATTATACGGTCGTTCTCATAACCGTTTTTTTCGATAAGCTCGATAGCAGCGTCGAAAATTTCGCGTTCGGTTTGCTGGCGGCGAATGTTGTCGGCGTTTATTTCCTCGGCAAGCTGCCTTGCCTCGTTTTTATCGTTAGTAAGCAGTAATCGTACCGCGCGTTCACACGAGCCGACACGTCCCGCGGCGTTAAGTCGCGGCCCGATGCCATAGGATACGCTTGACGCGGTAAAAGCTCTGCTGCCCAATCCGGCGGCGTCGATAATAGCCGAAAAGCCCTCTCTGCCGTCGGTGACAAAGGGTAATCCGTTTTTAACAATCAGTCGGTTTTCGCCAACGAGCGGCATTACGTCGGCAATAGTTCCGACGGCGGCAAGGTCGCCGTAACGGGTTGCCATTTCCTCGCCCGATTCTTCCTCTAAAGCGCAAATAACCTTGAAAGCAACGCCTGCTCCCGAATAGTCCTTAAAATTGCTTGGACAGTCGGCTCTGTGCGGGTCGACGACGGCGACAGCATTAGGTAAGCTTTCCATCGGCAAATGGTGGTCGGTTACCACAACGTCAACGCCTAAAGAAGCGGCATAGTCAATTTCGCTTATCGCGCCGACACCGTTATCAACCGTGATAATAAGGCTTACTCCGTCGGCCTTTAAACGGTCAACGGCGGCTTTATTCATGCCGTAGCCGTCCTCACGCTCGGGCACAGAATAAATTACGTCGGCGCCTTTATCGGTAAGATAGCTGAACATAAGCGCCGTTGAGGTTACTCCGTCAACGTCGTAATCGCCGTATACGGCGATTTTCTCCCTGCTATCTATCGCCTTTCGAATACGCTCAACCGCTTTATCCATGTCGATAAGCTCGTACGGGTCGCACATTTGTTGGTCGGGCGACATAAATTCGTCTATTTCGAAAGGGTCGGCGTATCCGCGGGCAGTAAGAATTAACGCGACAAGTTGGTCAATGTCACATTCCTCTGCAAGCTGTTTCGCCAGCTCCTTATCGTTATTTGCAATTATCCACTTTTTGCGGTTCACCTTTCCGCTTGCCTCCAATATAACTATACATTCCGTATATATCTAAATTAATTCTTTTATTATAACACTTTATTCCCTCTTTCACAAGTGCAAAATAAAACCACCTTCATCAGGTGGTTTTAGGGGTTAATTATTGTATCCGTATTCACTGCTACGCAGGCGAAAACAAACGGGATAACATAGAAAAGCGGGAAAATAAGCAAACAGGTTAATATAATCGGCGCCAGCGCAAGATAAAGCAAAGCCGTTTTTCCGAAGGCTTCTCCGTGAAGGCCGAAATTTGACGTCGATTTTTTTATAATCTCCCGTGATTTCATTTCCTCGTTTTGAATAAATATAAAATCAACGGCGCTGTATGACACAAGCTTTACAGCGAAAACGCATACGCCTATTCCGATAAGCAAATATTTCACGTAAACGGCTATCCATTCGGCGGCAAACCCGTTGATAATATGGTACGAAAGATAGGACGGTATTATAAAAAGCGCCGTCCACAAAAAAAGCTTTATCGCAACCGTAAATTTCAGTCCCGCCGTTCGGATAAGGCGGCGCAGGGAGTAGCACCAAAAAAGGTCGGCAAACGACGGGTTTTCGTCGCGAACCGAAAGCAGTATAACACGCTTAAATCCGACCGAAATCGGCACAGCAACCAACAAAGTCGCCGCCGCAGACATTACGGTTATAACGGTATAAAGGTTGGAAAGCATAGCCTCCCGCGTCTTTTCATCGGCAACATAGTCAAGCGTCAAAGCCGCCGAATATTCCGCCGCTTCGGAGACAACCATGACAAGAAAAAAGGCGCAAAGGGTTGCGGCAAGCGACAAAAGCACCGTAAGCCATTTTCCGGTAAGTCCCGAAACCGCCTTTTTCATCACTCCGCCTATCGAAAGCTTCACCGAACCGCGCCTCCTTTTCAGTCAATCATTAAGTTTCGTTTTTTTTCGATTCCTCTATTTTATCTTTGTCATCAGGCTCTTTTTTATCCTCTTTTTTTACATATTTGAAGCCCGAAATTGCCTCGCTTATCGAGGAAATAAGTCCCGCCGCAATCGGGCCGGCGATAATAAGCAGCATGAAAACGGCGAAAATTATAATCACAACGCCCAGCCCGCCGGTTGCTGACTCCGCCGCAAAGGGAGTAAAGACAAACCACGAAACAAAGCCCGCCGCCAACGCCGAAACAACGTTTACGGCATATAATATAATTTTTCTGTGTTTTTTATCGGTTTCAAGCAAAGTGTTTGCAAGGGCGAAAACCTCGTAAACAAAGAAAATTACGGCCGACGGAATGATTATAGCGCTGTGCGCCGAAAAGCTTTCGGTAACCGATAAAACCGAAACCGCAGCCGCAACGACGGCAGAAAAGCCTACGCCTATCAAAAAAGCAAGCGTTTCGCCGATTTTTTCGCGTTTTATAAGAGCGACAAGCGACCACACCGACGCCAAAACAAAGGCAAAAATAAGACCGGTAAATGCGTAACGCAAAAAGAGATAGTTTTCGGGGACAAGGGTCGCCGAAGTTTCGGCATAGCCGCCGACCATCATTTCGACAAGCACGTATAATGCCGAAAGCATCAAAAGCGGGGCTAAAACGCCTATAATCGCCCTGAATCGGCGCCTTTTTGAAATTTTTCCGGCGGTAATTCCCGCAAAAAGCATAATAACAGACGAGATTAACAAAACAAACGTATTTAATATCTGCATTTTTATACCTCTTTTGTTTTATTTTCCTCACATTATACCACGTTTTTTGCATATTTACAATGGGGATACTTTGCGATTGACAGATTATTTAAACTGCTGTATTATTATATGGATAAGGAAGTGGTTAAATGTATCCCGACTACAACAACGGTCAACAAGGCTTTAATTATCAATCAAGCGTTAATCAACCCGTAAACTATAACAACGGATTTGTCCCCTATCAGGACCCCGTAAAACTTGAAAAAAAGAAGATAAGGAGCTACGGCAACCGCATAGGAGGCGCCATTCTTTTAACCCTGGTCGGGGTTAACATTTTAGGCGCAATTTTTGTTGTGGCGGCGATGGTTATCGGTAACCAGGATTTAGTCGACTCGCCGATATTTAACCTTGTTTTTCAGTTTATTTTCAGTATTCTCATGTTCGTCCCCGGCTTTGCAATAATCGCAAAAATAAGCAAGTTCCGAATAGGCGACCTGTTTGTTCGCAAAAGTATTCCTGCGTCGGACACATTTTGGTTCGTTTGCATTGGACTTATGGTGTCCATGGGCGCAAATATGGTAGTAAACTGGTGGTACAATATTCTTGACGGGCTCGGTTGCAACCTCGATTTCGGCGAATTGGAGATTCCCGATTCGGTCGGCGGCATTATTTTTTGGGTGTTTACAATTTCGGTTGTACCCGCTATAGTCGAAGAATTCGGCATGCGAGTTATCACCCTCGGTATGCTTCGCCGTTTCGGCGACCCGTTTGCTATTGTTGCGTCGGCGCTTATTTTCGGAATTATCCACGGAAACATGGTTCAAATTCCGTTTGCCTTTGCGCTTGGACTTATTTTCGCCTATATAACCGTTGTCACCGGCTCGGTTATTCCCGCCGTAATAATCCATTTTATAAATAATTTTTATTCTTGCATATCGGAAATTGCTACCGAATCATGGAGCGAGGAAGTTCAACTTATTGTTAACTACGTGCCTTTTATTATTTTCATAATTTTGGGTCTTATCGGCTGCGCCGTTTTAAGCCGTAAAACGGTTTATTTCAAAAAGCGCCTTTACCGTCCGAAATCCCTTATATCTCAAGGCCGCTCATTCGTAACCTTTTTCTTTACCTCGCCCTGTATAATCCTTTTTAGTGCATATCATATTTTGCAGGCGTGCTTACTCCTTTTGCCGCAGGCGGCGAATTTTATATGAACGAAACAGATTTAGAATTTATGCGTCGGGCGTTGGCCCTTGCGAAAGAGGCCGCCGACGAGGGCGAAGCTCCGATTGGAGCGATAATTGTACGTGACGGAAAAATCGCAGGTGTCGGACGAAACCGACGGGAAAGGGACAAAAACGCATTAGGTCACGCCGAAATAGAGGCCATCAACAACGCTTGTAAAACGCTTGGCGGATGGCGGCTTATAGGCTGCACCATGTACGTAACGTTAGAGCCGTGTCCCATGTGCGCGGGAGCCATAATCAACGCTCGGATTGAGCGTGTTGTTTTCGGCGCATACGACAAAAAGGCGGGCTCGTGCGGCTCGGTGACCAATTTATTTGAGTTGCCGTACAATCACAAGCCGGAGCTTATTGGCGGAGTGCTTGAAGAGGAGTGTTCCCTTGCGCTTACCAATTTTTTCAGGGATTTAAGGACAAGCAAGCAGTGTTTAAAATGAAACGGAGTTCAGTATGAAAAAAATTATTTCCATTATCCTTGCGCTTATGCTCGTTTCGGCATTTGCCGTAACCGCATACGCCGACCAAAAATCGACCGCCGTTAACAAGGAAATCATTTACGTTGACGGGTACATGGATCCGTCGTATGAAACGTCGGGTACCATCACCGTTGACCAGATAGTAAAGTTAAACGGAGTTTCCGACACGACGGCGACAATATATTTAATTTACGATAACAACTACATATACGTTTTCGGCAGCGTTAAGGATAAAACAAGAATAACCGTCCCTTACGAGCATGAATGGACCACCGACAGCGTCGAAATTCAACTTGACCTTGACTGTAACGAGGCGGGTCAAACGGTAGGCAGCGGATACACGGGACTTTTCCGTGTCGTGCGTTACAGCGGCAACGTTGTTATAGCCGAAAGCAACACTTCCCCCGTGTTCACCGCCATGAAAGACGCAATCCAGTGCAGAGTTTTAGACAAGGGCGTTGACGGTTACGATTTTGAAATTGCCATTCCGCACGCAAACGGATTTAAGAGCGACAAGCTCGGCGTTTCGTGTATCGTAAACGACGCCGCCGACAACGTAAAAGGCCTTACCGCCATGATTTTCATGAACAACAAAAGCGTCGGCAGCTATACAAATACAAAGGATTTTTATAAATTCACCTTAAACAATTTCAACAACAAGCGTCCCGACAACGCGCCGACCTATGTTTCCTCGGCGGCAGAAACCTCGTCGGAGGTTTCGTCGGAGGTTTCGTCGGAGGCTTCGTCGGAGATTTCATCGGAGGTTACAAGCGACGAGACGTCGTCGAATACGGCTACTTCAAAATCGGATATTCCGCAGCAGAACAATAATTCGAACGGCGGCATTGACCCGATTATAATTTTCGTCGGCGTTTCCGCCTTTTGCCTTATCGTTATTGTTATTACCGTTATAATCGCCGTTAAGAAAAAGAGCAAAAAGCAATAACGGTTATACTTTCCGTTTTTATATGCATATGTTTAAAGGAGCCAAAACGGCTCCTTTATTTTTTAAGAAAACGGGTAAAATTTTATGGCCGAATTAGAAAACATTTTTGAAAACATAAACCGAATTATTTGGGGGCCTTTGGGGGTAATATGCATACTCTCGGCGGGCGTTTTAATTACGTTTCGCTTGCGCTTTTTTCAGGTAACCCATCTTTTTCACTGGCTAAGCTCAACGGTAGGCAGTCTTTTTAAAAAGCGCCGAAAAAAGCGACACGAAAAAGGCTCCATTTCCCAGTTCGGCGCCGTTTGCACCACCCTTGCCGCTACGATTGGCACGGGCAACATAACGGGCGTTGCGGGGGCGATAGCCGTTGGCGGTACAGGGGCCGTTTTTTGGATGTGGGTTTCGGCTTTTTTCGGTATGATGACGGCTTTTTCGGAAAATTTGCTCGGCATTTATTTCCGCGAAAAGGCAAAAAACGGCGAATGGTCGGGCGGCGCCATGTATTACCTAAAGCACGGGATAAAATTTAAGCCGATTGCAAAGCTATCGGCGGTGGCGTTCGCCGCTTTTTCGGTGCTCGCCTCGTTCGGCATAGGCAACCTTGCTCAGGCAAACACGATAGCCGAAAACATGGATAAGGTGTTCGGGATATCGCCCTTTTTGACGGGCATCGTAATTACCGCAATTTCGGCGGCGGTAATATTAGGCGGGGTGAACCGCGTTTCCGCCGTCACCGAAAAGCTGGTGCCGTTCATGGCGGGATTTTATATGCTCGGCTGCATAATTATCATGGTCATGAACGCCGACATGCTCGCTGACGCGCTTTTTTCGGTGGTAAAATTCGCTTTTACGCCGCGGGCAGGTGCGGGCGGCGCAGTTGGAATTGCGATAAAAATGGGGTTCCGCAGAGGAGTTTTCTCTAACGAGGCGGGGCTTGGCTCGGCGGTTACGGTCAACGCCTCCGCCGATACAAGAGAGCCCGCCGTTCAAGGAATGTGGGGGATTTTTGAGGTTTTCTTTGACACGGTCGTTGTTTGCACCGTGACCGCTGCGGTTATCCTTACATCGGGGCTGGTAGACCTCAGCAAAGGCACGCTTAAAGTAAATTACGGCAACGGTGCGGCGCTTGCCGCCGAAAGCTTCAGCCTTTTTTTCGGACGTTTCGGCGGTGTTTTTGTCGCGATAGCGATACTTTTTTTCGCCGTAGCAACCATTTTGGCTTGGAGTGTGAACGGCGCAAAAAGCTTTTCCTATCTTTTCGGCGAACGCCTTGCGCCCGTTTACAAAACCGTATACGTCGGCGTTGTTTTCATCGGCTCGGTTATCCCCGACCCGTCGCTCGCTTGGAGCGTTTCCGATACCTTTAACGGGCTTATGATGATACCGAATTTAATTGGGCTTTTTGCGTTGTCGGGGCTAACCGTGAGGATAACCGAAAATTACATCAGCCGCAAAATAAAGCACGAAAAAATCCGCCCCTTGCTGTCATACCATAAAGAAATACAGTATCAGCACGAGGCGGAAGAAATGCTTGAATTATTATAAAAACCAGACTTCATATTTTTTCGGGCCGAATTTTGTAAACATAATGGGGCTTGCCGCGCTTTACGCAGTTTTCGATAACAAATTTTGTTCCTTTTGACGTACCGTCCCAAAAGGCTAAGACATAGTCGGCATAGTCGATTATCGTTATATTTCTTTTAAGCGGCGCACATTTTCCGTACTTTTCATATTCCGGCAAAAACTCGGTCAATTTCAGCCCCGCTTGCTTTGCATAATCGGCGGCGCATGTATCAACGCCGACAGCCCCTCCCGAAACAATTTCGGATGTTCCCTCGGGAATAAATTTATGTAAATTTTTGATTTTCATACCTCTTGAGCCGACAACGGCAACCTTCATAAATAAAGCTCCTTTAAATTAATTGTGATGTCATTTTTCCACCATTATAACACCATTTACGTTTTGACGCAATAATTCCACTAAAATTTAGTCATAATAATGTTGAAAAGACTTTCGAAAGGGGTACAATCGTGGAAGAAAAATTGTTGCGTTATACCTTGCGTGTTGACCGCTTGCTTTTCCAAAAATTCCGTTACGTTGCCGAATTTGAAGGCAGGTCGGCTAACAAGGAAATTGAACAGTATATTAAAAAATGCGTTGCCGATTTTGAAAAAGAACACGGTGAAATAAAAGTTAACGACTAAATTTTACAGCACTCTATTAACAAAAAATAGAGTGCTGTTTTTTCTATTTTTTATTTTGCGATTTTTGGGCTTTCTTTTCTTTGTGAGCGGCTTTTTTGCTCCTGAATTTAGATTTTATTGCCTCTAAATCATTCTTTAAAACCTTTAACGTCTTTTCGTCGTCGGGGAAAATAATTCTTAAAAGGAAAATAGAAATTACGACAGTTATCAATTTTTCGGGCGTAAACGGTATCCACAAAAATGCCGCGTATCCCGCTCCGACCGCCGCCATCCAGCTTATATCCAGCCAGCCGCCGACGGCCATAAAAACATAACACCAGCCGTTGGTTATCATCCACGCAATACCGAAGCAAATAAGCAAATGCGGATTAAGAATAAACCTAACCGCTTTTTTCAAAAACTTCTTTGTCTTACCCAGCCAATAGGCGAAAAAGCCGACCGACTCCTTGTCCTGCAGCGAGGTTGATACTTTTTTCTCCTTTTTCGTTTCTTTGCTCATTTTTTCTCTTTTCTTAACAATTTATTTCGGTATTAATTTATGTTTTTATCGCCCGATTATCCACGCTTTGAAAATTCGCAGCCGCAATAATCTTGACGGTATAAGCCAAGCTCCTTTGAAAGCTCGATAGAACGCTTGTAGCCCTCACGCTTTTTAAAATCCGACGGCAAATGCTTTACGCCGTATTCCTCGCCGATTTTTTCGCCCAGCTCGCCCAGTAAAGCGGCGTTTTTATGCGGACTTACCGACAAAGTTGTTGCGAAATAATCAAAACCGCCGTCCTTAGCCGCCTTAGCCGTTTTGCGAAGCCGAATTTTGAAGCATTCTGTGCAGCGGGTTCCGCCCTCATGCTCGGCTTCAAGCCCTTTTACCGCCGCCGAAAATTCACCGTGGTCATAATCGCTCGGCATAATCGTTGCCCAACCCGTTTTTTCGACAACCTTTTTTTGATTTAAAAGCCGTTTTTCATATTCTTCCGGCGGAAAAATATTGGGATTATAATAAAAAAGGGTAATCTCGAAATACTTAGACAAATATTCAAGGACATAACTGCTGCACGGGCCGCAACAACTATGTAACAGCAATTTCGGCTTGGTTTCAAGCCCGTTTATCAGCAAATCAAGCTGTTTTTGATAATCGGTTTTCATCTTCATCATCTCTTTTAGAGAATAATACCAAAATGCTATCCCGTTGTCAACAAAGTAAGAATTTTTTGAAAACGGGCAATAAATCGGGCAATAATATTACCGAAGCCAAACGGAAAGGTCGGTTAAACTTATGTTTTGGATAGGTTTTGCGGTGGGTTTATTTGTCGGAAGTATTGTGGGCATTGCCGCCATGTGTATAGTCGCAATAAATAGGCAATAAAATCTGTTATTTTTAAAGAAAATTTAAAATTCCTTATTGTGCATATTTTACAAAAATTTGCTCTAAATATTGGGTGGCATTTTTTATGAAAATAGTGTATTATTATTATGTACTATTTTAATGTCGAGTAATATCGGCAAGAAAGGAATAATGCACATGAAAAATTTCAAAAAAATTTTAGCTCTTGCAATTTCAATGCTCATGATCGTTGCAATGTTCTCCATTGTACCTATGGGCGTATCGGCAGAGGAAGAAGTTACTTCTTCTCGTCTTGACAATTGGCAGGGCAACATCGATGTTTCTGTTAAACCCGGAGATCCTCTTTATTTCTCCACAACCGAGCTCTATGTAGGCGATAAGCTTGTTCAGGGTCATAACGGCTGGTGGAAGAAAGACTTCCCCAACGTACCGTTTACCGTTGACGGCGTTGCTTACACCGGAGCTATCACAGAAATTTTCATCCAGACTCCGTCTAACAAAGACAATTTCTGGAAAAACATTTGGCAGGGTGGCGCCATTGACTACGTTCTTCCCGAAGCAGGTACCTACAAAGTAGTTACCAAGATGGAAAACGTTAAGGACGCCGACGGCAATGACGCAGGAACCATGTCCAATGTTAATTTGTGCACCTTCGAGGTTAAGGCTCTTCCGCGTTTCTTCGGTGATGACATCTTCACCGGCAGCATTGACGTTTCTGTTAAACCCGGAGATCCTCTTTATTTCTCCACAACCGACATCTACGTAGGCGATAAGCTCGTTCAGGGTTACAACGGCTGGTGGAAGAAAGACTTCCCCAACGTACCGTTTACCGTTGACGGCGTTGCTTACACCGGAGCTATCACAGAAATTTTCATCCAGACTCCGTCT
>JBGVDX010000125.1:0-2070 GCA_045119575.1 Acutalibacteraceae bacterium | reverse complement strand
CCGTCACAAACATGGGCAACGACTCTATGCTTGAAATTGCTTTTGACAGCGTAGGTACAAAAAAGGTAATGGCTAATTTTGCCCGCCTTGAAAAAATTTAATTTGATAAAGTAACATTATAACCTCATTAACATAGTATGTTATAGAAGTTTGAGTATGGCAAATTACAAAATACCGCTTCATAAGTTATGTTAAGGAGGTTATTTTATGTCAGAATTCACTGCAAACGGCGATTTCAGAGAAGCTGTTTGTATCGACGGTGGCAGAGTTTACGATTCCTGCTGTGACAGAGACTGTCTTGATGACATGATAGTCTATTTTACACCGCAGGTGGACGAAATAATTAACCGTGCAGCAACTATTCGTTGCAAAAAAGCAGAAGTAGTAAATGTCAATATCGACGTTGAACCGGTACATCTTAACAGGGGCTTTTATTCATGTGACCTTACCTTTTTCTTTTCGGTAAAATTTGACGTGTTTATGAGCCACAATACAACACCTATTTCCATCGAAGGTGCTGCATTTTATAATAAGCGAGTTATCCTTTACGGTAGCGAAGGTAAAGTAAAGGTGTTCTCAAATGAATTTGCTTGCGACGACGCTAACGACCAACAGGCGTGCCAAAGAAGCAATCTTCCCAAATGTGTTGTTGAATGTGTAGACCCGATTCCGTTAAGCGCTTCCATACGAACTGTATGTCATGATACGGATTATTGTTCGGTGCCGAAATGCGTTTGCGACCGTGTAGGCGGAGAGGTAAGAACAGATTACAAGTCGGGAGATAAGGCGGTTTATGTTACTTTGGGCTTGTTTACAATTGTTCAGCTTATAAGAAACGTTCAAATGCTTATCCCTGTGTATGATTTCTGCATACCGGAAAAGGAATGTAACAATAACACCGATAACCCGTGTGAAGTTTTCAGCAGATTGAGTTTCCCGACCGACGATTTTTTTCCGCCACGCGAAGCTAAATCAGGACCTTGCGGTTGTAATCCGGCGTGCGATTGCGACGATAAGTAATGCAAAAAAGAGCAAATCCGAATTTCGGGTTTGCTCTTTAATTTTGGGATATATTTATTATACAAGTTTGTTGCATTTTTTGTGCATATAATGTATAATTAACAAGATTAACATGGAAAGGTGTATTGTTTTTATGATACGAAGTGAAGCAAGAGAAATAGCGTTTGCTGTAATTTTTGAAAAATCAATAAATGATGAGCCCGTTGAGGCGCTGATTGCTATGTCCGAAGAATGTAGCGAAACTAAATTTAACGCTTTTTCCATCGGCCTTATAAAAGGCGTTTTTGATAACATTGAAACAATTGATAAAGATATTGAATCTAACCTTAAGGGTTGGAGCGTGAACCGTATTTCTAAAACTGCCTTGGCCATTTTGCGACTGGCTGTTTATGAAGTCAAATTTTGCGACGATACTCCCGATTCGGTTGCAGCAAACGAAGCAGTTGAGCTTGCAAAAAAATACTGTAACGACGATGAGCCTTCTTTTATTAACGGAATTATAGGCGCTGTTATCAAAGCTAAATCATGATTTTAGGTATAGATACCAGCAACTACACGACCTCGGTAGCTTTATTCAACCCAAAGGATAACAGCATGCATAGCTTTAAAAAGCTATTACCTGTGCCTGACGGTCAAAAAGGCCTTCGACAAAGCGACGCCGTATTTCATCATACAATGCAAATACGCGAATTGATTACCGAAGCGTTTAAAATATGCAACGAAATAACCGCTGTCGGGGTATCGGTAAGACCGTGTGATAACCCTGACAGCTATATGCCGTGCTTTATGGTGGGGGAAACCGTTGCAATTTCGGTCGCAAACGCTCTTAATGTACCGCTTTACCGTTTTTCTCATCAATGCGGACATATTGCGGCGGCTCTTTATTCCGCAGACAGATTGGATTTAATTGACAAAAAATTTGTTGCATTTCATTTTTCGGGCGGTACAAGTGACGCATTAATCGTTACTCCCGACAGTGAAAGAATCATATCATGTGAATTGATTGCAAAATCAGCCGATTTAAAAGCGGGACAAGCTGTCGACAGGGCA
>JBGVDX010000124.1:0-3822 GCA_045119575.1 Acutalibacteraceae bacterium | reverse complement strand
CAGTTGCGGTTTGCGGAATTTATACTTCACCTAAGGAACTTGTCGAAACGATCGAAATGCTGCTTAAATGCGACGCTTTGAGCACAATTCCCGCGCGTATTGACGAGGTTATGATAGGCGACGCTTACCGTATTCGCCCCTGCGACCCGAAAATTGTCTTTGTTTTAGGCGCTAACTACCGTGAAATGCCTATGCCGCCGTCAAATAAAGGCATACTTACAATTAACGACCGAGCCGTGCTTATCGAAAACGGAATTGACATTAATGACCGAGTAACAACCGACTCGATAAAGGAGCGATATGCGGCGTACAGCTCGGTTTGTTCGGCAAGCGAGCGTGTTTATGTTACATATCACCTTTTCGATAAAGAAAATCACCAAACTATTCGTTCCGATTTTGTAAGCAGCATGCTTAATAATCTTAATAAGATTAATTTTGTTTTGGAAAGCGAATGTCGCAGAGATAGGTTTGAATCTCCTGCCGCTGCTTTTGAATTTTTTGCCGAAAACTACGATACCGTTTCCTGCGATTACGATAAAATTGATAACGGGTATTTGAAAAATTCAATAAACTTTATCGAAACAGCAAGAAAGGGAATTGCTGAAAGCGTATCTCCGTCAACGGCGGTAAAATTACACGGAAAAGATATTACAATTTCTCCGTCAAGACTCGAAAGCTACAGCAAATGTCCGTTTAGTCATTTTTGCCGATACGATATCCACGCAAAGCCCATTGAACAAGCAAGAATTAACGCAATTCAGCGTGGTACGATTTCGCATTATGTGTTGGAAAAACTGATTAAAAAGTATGTTTCAAAGCTTAGTGAAATAACCGATGCAGAGCTTACCGAAGAAATTGAAATTTCCGTAAGAGAATATTTAGATTCTCGCTTTGCGGGCTTTAACGTTGAGGATAAAGAATTTATCTTTACGGTTGAGCGAATTAAAAATATGCTGTTTGATATTTTAAGAAATATCGGCGCCGAATTGACTCAAACCGAGTTTAAACCGGTTATGTTCGAACAATCTATTTCGCCCGACGGCGAAATCAAACCTATAAAAATTGACACCGAAACGGGCAGTGCCATGATTATCGGTACGGTAGACCGTGTTGATATTTTGGAAAAGGACGGTAAATCGTACGTCAGAGTAATTGATTATAAAACGGGCAAAAGATTATTCAATTTATCCGAAATACTTTACGGACTTAATCTTCAAATGCTGCTTTATCTTTTCTCTATCACCGATTCCGACGAAAGCGGTAATACCGAATGTGCGGGTATACTTTATATGCCGGTAAGACGGAATGAATACATCGAAAAAGAGGGGCTAAAGGATAATAATTCATATGCCATGAACGGTCTTGTGCTTTCTGAAAACATGATTCCCGAGGCTATGGAGCCCGAGGCAAAGGGAAGATTTATCCCGTATAAATACGATAGAAAAGGCGCATACAACTCGAAATTGCTTATATCGGGTGACGACTTCAAGGCCATAAAACACAAGGTTATAGAGGTTGTACGTGATAAGGTTGACCGGATGAACGGAGGCGATATATCACGTATCTCCGTAAAAGCGGGAATCCATAGCCCGTGTGATTTTTGTGATTACAGCTCTGTTTGCCTTAGCGCAAATTTAAATGTCGAAACCGTTCCGTCGGATTCAAATGCGCTTAAAAACATACGATCGGAGGCGATGATTAATGAAACTGACACGTGAACAGAATGACGCCGTAACAGCAAGAGGCAATGTCCTTGTTTCAGCCGCGGCTGGTTCGGGAAAAACGGCGGTTTTAACGGAAAGAGTAATTGACCGTGTTTTAAGGGGCGATAATCCCGTTGATATTGACCGTTTGTTGGTTGTTACATTTACAAACGCCTCTGCCGCCGAAATGAGAAAGCGGATTTCCGATGCGCTTCAAAAGGTGATTGATGAGGATAAGGATAACATCAGAGCGGCAAAACAAAAAATGTTGCTCGAAAGTGCTTCTATTTGCACGACCGATTCATTTTGCAACAATCTTGTAAGGGAAAATTTCTCTCAACTTGATATAAAACCCGATTTTAACATAGCCGTAAGCTCACAGCTCGCTCTCTTTAGTGACAGCGCTATGTACGCCGTAATTGACAGCTATTATGCCGACGATGATGAAGAGTTTTTCAAACTCCTCAATGTGCTTGGCGCAGACGAAGATGAGCGTCGTTTTAAAGAGGCGGTTATTAATGTATTCAACTTTACCCGCAGCTTACCTTATCCCGATAAATGGCTTAGCGAAATCGAAAAACAGTATACCGATTTTTCTTTTGAAAAGTCTATTTGGAAGGGTATTGTTTTAGAAGAATGTAAGGAAACGGCCGAAATATGGTTATTAAAAGTTAATTCGCTTTTTGAAGAATTTAACGATTTTATCGGTTTAGGAAATACTTTTGATATTTTCACCTATTGCCGAGACTTTTTTAAAACGGTCATTCAATTTGCCGAAAACGGCGAATGGGATTCGATAATTACGGCTTGTAACTGCTACGCCACCCCCAACATTAAATTTGACAAGGAATGTGACGAGGAAGAAAAAGAACTTTTAAAGAAAGAAAAAGCAAAAATTGTACAAACCGTTAAAAAAATTAAAGCGAAACTCCTTGGTTCTTCATGTGAATTAGAGGAACAAGTCGGCGAAATTTCTCCGAATATCAGTAAGCTTATTGAAGCGGTAAGACGGTATGCTGAAAATTTGCTTAAAATCAAAAAAGAAAAGAATATGTTTGATTTTTCGGACATAGCGTATTTTGCGCTTGAACTGCTTGTTGATACGAGCGACGTTAACCCAAAGAAAACTCCGCTTGCCGAAAGCATTTGTTCAAGATACTGTGATGTCCTTGTTGACGAATATCAGGATACAAACGACCTCCAAAACGAAATATTTAACGCCGTTTCAAATAACGGAGAAAATTTGTTTACCGTTGGGGACGTAAAACAGTGTATTTATAATTTCCGCAAAGCAAATCCTATAAATTTTCTTGAAAAGAAAAACAATTATCCCGTTTATGACGGAGCTTCGAATAAAAGCAAAATAATTTTAAGCGGAAATTTCCGCAGCAGCGCAAAAATCTGTGCTTTTGTTAATTACATTTTCGAAAAGATTATGGTCGAAAGTGTAGCCGGAATGGATTACAATGACGAGGATAGGCTTGTTCCGCTCGGGAATTTTTCCGAAGAGGATGACGGATTTGTTAGCTTTGACGTAATTGACTCGACCGACAGCGACAGAAACGATAATGTTTTACAGGCGGAATATATCGCGAATTATATCAAGCAAACGGTTGGTAAGGAGTATATTTCTTCAAACGGCGTTATGCGACCGATTGAATACAGCGATATTTTCATAATGATGCGCTCGTTGAAAAACAAAACTCAGGATTTTGTTGATACCTTTAAAAAGGCGGGAATACCCGTAAGCTCAGAGGTTGAAACGGGATACTTTGTTTTGCCTGAAATATGCATGATTATTAATCTTTTAAAGGTTGTAAACAATCCAATAAAAGATATTTCTATGCTTGCCGCAGCGCTGTCTCCTATTTTTGCTATAAGCCCTGACGAGGTCGCTAATATTAGACATAATCATAAAAATATGTCATTATATGCTGCTTTTGAGGCGGAAAAAGACGGTAACGCAAGGGTAGCGGCTATGCTCGATAAAATTAAGTTATATCGAAGATGGTCGGCGTCAATGTCGGTGTCGTCGCTTGTCAGCCGAATTTTAGATGATTCTATGTTGACGCAAATAATGCTTTCTACCGAAAACGGCGAAGTTAAAAAGACGAATTTG
>JBGVDX010000123.1:0-12009 GCA_045119575.1 Acutalibacteraceae bacterium | reverse complement strand
ACCTTGTTATTTTACAGGCAACAATACTCATGCCTACCGAAGAAGAGCCGGAGCCCGAATTACCTGAAATAGGCGACGGAATCGAAGACGGCGGCTTTGATGAGCTTTAATTTTAACCAATAACCTTAAAGAAAGCGCCCTGCTTAGAGTAGGGCGCATTTTATATTGTAGAAAACCGACAATTTTATCGGTTAATATTCTAACCGCAACTACTGGAAATCAAACGCCGAGTATGTTATAATATTTTAAAGCATATTATTATGTAATTTTTTAAAATAAAGGAGTTTTTAATTATGGCAAACCGCATTGTTCTTAACACCGTTTCTTATCACGGTGCGGGCGCAATTAACGAAATTGCAAACGAGCTCGGCGCCAGAGGCTACAAAAAAGCCTTTATCTGTACCGATCCTGACCTAATCCGTTTCGGCGTAGTAAAAAAGGTTCTTGACGTGCTTGACGGAGCATCCATTCCTTACGAAGTTTTCTCCGACGTAAAGGCTAACCCGACAATAGAAAATGTACAAAGCGGTGTCGAAGCATACAAGGCTTCGGGTGCCGACTGTATCGTAACAATCGGCGGCGGCTCCGCTATGGATACCGCAAAGGCGATCGGTATTATCATCAACAATCCTGAGTTTGCCGATGTTCGCAGTCTTGAGGGCGTTGCGCCGACCAAAAACCACGCCGTATTTACAATCGCCGTCCCCACAACCGCAGGTACAGCCGCCGAGGTTACAATCAACTACGTTATTACCGACGTTGAGAAAAAGCGTAAATTCGTTTGCGTTGACGTAAACGATATCCCCGAAATTGCAGTTGTCGACCCCGAAATGATGGCATCTATGCCCAAGGGACTTACCGCCGCAACCGGTATGGACGCGCTTACCCACGCTATCGAGGGTTATATCACAAAGGGCGCTTGCACAATCAGCGATATGTTCCATTTGGAAGCCATTCGCCTCATCAGTGAAAACTTACGTGCCGCTGTTAACAACGACCCCGCAGGACGCGAAGGCATGGCGCTCGGCCAGTATATCGCCGGCATGGGCTTTTCTAACGTAGGCCTCGGAATTGTTCACTCAATGGCTCACGGACTTTCCGCTCTTTACGATACACCCCACGGTGTAGCTTGTGCAATTATTCTTCCTACCGGCCTTGAATATAACGCAACCGTTTGCGGTGAGCGTTACCGTGCGGTAGGTAAAGCTATGGGCGTTGAGGGTATTGACGCTATGTCCGCCGACGACGCAGCAAAGGCTACTATCGCCGCCGTTAAAAAGCTTTCCGCCGACGTAGGTATTCCCGCCGACCTTAAGGAAATTCTTAAGGAAGAGGACGTCCAGTTCCTTTCCGAAAGCGCATTTGCCGACGCTTGCCGTCCCGGTAACCCCCGCGAAACCAGCGTTGAGGAAATTGCCGCCCTTTACCGCAGCTTAATGTAATTTAAAGCTAAATCCTAAATAAAACACACGGTATTCTGCATGAATACCGTGTGTTTTTGTGCGTTATATTGTTTATATGTTATAAAATTAAAAATAACCGCCTTTTTTCGTTGACATTTTTGGAAGTTTGTGCTATTGTGTTAGCATGCTAAAGTGATAAATAATTTAACGGAGGAATAATCGTGGATTATAAAAGCAAAGCTGTTGACCGTTTTTTTAATGCGGTCTTATCGTTAAAAAATGTTGACGAGTGCCATAAATTTTTCGAAGATGTATGCACAATAAAGGAAATTGTCGAAATTTCCCAGCGTCTTGAGGTTGCCTGCATGCTTACCGAGAAAAAGAGCTTTCAAAATATCAACGAAGAAACGGGAGTATCCTCTGCAACAATCGGCAGAGTAAACCGTTGCCTTAATTACGGCGCCGGCGGATACAAGCTTGCAATCGAACGTCTTAACGAGCAGAAAGAGGAGAACTGATTACAATGCAAATGGACGATATTTTACTGCGTAGCGAAGAAAAGGTTGTTTTCAAGCTTCGTGACATTTACCGAAAGCACGGATACTCTTGTTTTAAAATGAGCAAGTTCGAGGAATACGATTTATATAGTCAAAACAAGGATTTTCTTGTTTCCGACAGCGTTATTACGTTTAACGACACCAACGGAAAGCTTATGGCGCTTAAGCCCGACGTAACCCTTTCCATTGTAAAGAACTTTACCCCGTCTAAGGGAGCTGTCCAGCGCCTTTATTATAACGAAAATGTATACCGCATTTCCGATAAAACTCATAATTATAAAGAAATTATGCAGGCGGGACTTGAATGTCTCGGTGATATTACCGAATATAACATATACGAGGTTGTCGGCCTTGCCGCAAAAAGCCTTGAAACGATATCGGAAAACTGCGTTTTGAACATTTCGCATTTAGGCGTGTTGACGGCTTTGCTTGACCGCCTTGGAGCTAACGTCGATAAAAATGAGCTTATCTCATGTATCGGAAACAAAAACGCAAACGGTATCGCTGAAATTTGTGCCAAATGTGACGCAGGTCAAAAAACCACCGAGATGCTCACCTTGCTTGCCGAGGCTTACGGAGAGCCTGCCGAAATTATCGCAAAATTTAAGGCGCTTACCGACGACGAAAATATTTTGTCGGCGCTTTATCAGCTTAAAAACGTAGTGGAACAAGCCAATCTTATATCCTCCTCAAAGGTACAGGTTGACTTATCTTTGACAAGCGATACCAACTACTATAACGGTATCATGCTTCAAGGCTTTGTCGAGGGTATTCCGACGGGTGTTTTAAGCGGAGGTCAGTATGACCGACTTATGAGCAAAATGGGCAAACCTGCCCGTGCGATAGGCTTCGCTGTTTACCTTGATTTACTTGAAAGATTAAAGGCAAAAACCGATTACGACGTCGATGTTTTGCTTGTTTACGATAAAAAAATCGACCCCGTGCTTGTAAGCCGTCGTGTAGCCGAGCTTATAAACGAGGGCAAAAGCGTCTCGGCGCAGACTACTGTTCCCGAAAAGCTTTTATACCGTGAGAAGGAAGTTCTCACATCAACGGAGGAATGAGCCCGATATGAAAAAAATGCTGCAAATCGCCTTGCCGAAAGGCAGACTCGGCGAAAAGGTATATAAAATGTTCGAAGCGGCGGGCTTCTCCTGTCCCGAGGTTTTGGACGATACAAGGAAACTGATTTTCGAAAACGAGGAAGCGGGCGTTCGCTATTTTTGGGTAAAACCGAGCGTTGTTGCAATTTACGTTGAACGCGGCGCCGCCGATTTAGGTGTCGCAGGAAAAGATATCCTGCTTGAATACGAGCCGGAGGTATTTGAACTGCTTGACCTTAACGTGGGAAAATGCCGTATGGCGGTGGCGGGACCAAAGGGCTTCCGCGACAACACCGAAAACACCTTGCGCGTTGCTACCAAATTTACTAACATCGCAAACACCTACTACCGTTCGCTCGGACGAGATATAGATATAATCCATCTTAACGGCTCTATTGAGCTTGCTCCTATTTTGGGACTGTCGGACGTTATCGTCGATATTGTCGAAACGGGCACAACCTTGCTCGAAAACAACTTGGAGCCGTTCGAAACCATAGTTCCGATAAGCGCAAGACTTGTTGCTAACCGTTCATCGTACCAATTTAAAAACGAGGAAATTAACGCCGTGCTTAAAGGACTTAAAGCACAAACGGAGGCATTAAAATGATTAAAATTTACGAATACGGTCAGGTTGAAAATAAAGAAATTTTTGCCCGTATGGCGCCTAAAGCCAACGTTGAGCAAATCGTGACCGATATTATAAACGACGTAAGGGAAAACGGCGACGACGCCCTTTACCGCTACTGCGAAAAGTTCGACGGCGCAAAGCTCGACAGCCTTGAAGTAACAAAGGCTGAGTTTGACGAAGCGCTTGCCGTAACCGAACCCGAATTTTTAAGAATTTTGGAATCGGCGGCGAAAAATATCCGTCTTTTCCACGAACAGCAAAAGCGTCAAAGCTTTATTGTTTCGGGAGAAAAGGGGGCTTTGCTCGGCCAACGCGTCTTACCTATTGAAAAGGCGGGACTTTACGTTCCCGGCGGCACGGCGGCATATCCGTCAACCGTATTAATGGACAGTATCCCTGCCAAAATCGCGGGTGTCGAGGAAATTGTCATGGTAACCCCGCCGTCAAAGGACGGAAATGTTAACCCTGCCATTCTTGCTGCCGCATATGTCGCCGGAGTTGACCGTGTGTTTAAAATCGGCGGCGCACAAGCCGTTGCCGCTCTTGCATACGGCACCGAAAGCGTACCGCAGGTTGATAAAATTGTCGGACCGGGTAATGCCTTTGTTGCCGAGGCAAAAAAACAGGTTTTCGGCCAGGTAGCAATTGACATGATTGCGGGCCCGAGCGAAATTTTGGTTGTTGCCGACGCAACCGCTAAACCCGAAAACGTAGCCGCCGACCTCTTGTCTCAGGCGGAACACGATAAGCTTGCAAGCGCCGTACTTGTAACCGACAGCATGGCTCTTGCCAACGCGGTAAGCGCCGAACTTGAAAAGCAAATCCCGCTTTTAGAGCGTGCCGAAATAGCCAGAGCGTCTATTGACAATAACGGCAAAATAATTGTTGCCGATACTCTTTACGCCGCTATTGAAATTTCCAACGAGCTTGCCCCCGAACACCTTGAGCTTTGTGTTGATAACCCCTTCGACTATCTTGACGCCGTTAAAAACGCCGGCTCGATTTTCATGGGCAAATACTGTCCCGAGGCTCTCGGCGACTATTACGCAGGTCCTAACCACACCTTGCCTACGGGAGGCACCGCCCGTTTCTCAAGTCCGCTTTCGGTAGATGATTTTGTTAAAAAATCGCAGTTTATTTATTACCCGCAGGAAGCCTTTGAAGCGGTTGCAAGAGACGTCGATTTCTTTGCCCGTAAAGAGGGGCTTACGGCGCACGGAAAAAGCGCTACCGTCCGTCTTTCGGAGGATAAATAATGAGCCGTTTTTTTAGCGAAAAACATAACGCACTTACCGCATATACGCCGGGCGAACAACCGAAAAACAGGGAATATATAAAGCTTAATACCAACGAATCGCCCTTTGCCCCGTCAAAAGGCGTTTTAGAGGCGGTAAGGGAACAAGCGGAGCTGCTTAATCTTTACTCCGACCCCGAATGTACCGAGCTTAATAAAATTGCGGCGGAGGTTTTCGGCGTAGATACCGACCGAATCCTTATGACCAACGGCTCGGACGAAATTTTAAATTTCGCTTTTATGGCGTTTGGCGATAAAGACCACCCCTTCGCCTTTCCCGATATAACCTACGGCTTTTATCCCGTTTTTGCTAAGTTAAACGGCGTACCGTATAAGGAAATACCGCTTAAATCTGATTTTTCTATTAACGTTGCCGACTACGAAAATATCGGTATGAATATCGTTATCGCCAACCCCAACGCGCCTACGGGACTTATGTTGTCGCTTAGTGATGTTGAACGCATTGTGTCCACCAACCCCGACAATGTCGTTATAATTGACGAGGCGTATATTGACTTCGGCGGCGAAAGTGCAATTAGGATTACCGACCGCTACGATAACCTGCTTGTTACACGTACTTTTTCTAAATCCTATTCGCTCGCGGGAGCACGTCTCGGTTTCGGTATCGGCGCAAAGTCGCTTATAGCCGACCTTAATACAATTAAGTATTCAACCAACCCCTATAACGTGAACCGTATGACAATGGCGGCAGGGGTTGCGGCGCTGAGGGATAACGGTTATTATATGAATAACTGCAAAACTATTATAAACAACCGTGAATGGATAAACGAAGAATTAAAAAAACTCGGTTTTACCGTAACTAAGTCAATGACCAACTTTATTTTCGCAAAAAGCGATAAAATCGGCGGCAAGGAGCTTTACCTTGCCTTGCGTGAAAACGGCGTTTTGATTCGCCATTTCGATAACCCGATTATAACCGATTATAACCGCATTACCGTCGGTACAAAGTTGCAAATGGAAACGCTTTTAGAAACGGTAAAAACAATACTTGAAAAGGGGAACAATTAAAATGAGAGAAAGTGTAATTGCCCGTAAAACGGCTGAAACCGACATAACCCTTAAACTGAATCTTGACGGAAAGGGCGTTGCCGATATTGCTACCGGTTGCGGCTTTCTTGACCATATGATGACCCTTTTTGCGTCGCACGGCGGCTTTGACCTTTCGGTCAAATGCAACGGCGACACTTACGTTGACGACCACCACACGGTTGAAGATATCGGCATTTGTCTCGGCATGGCTTTTGCGGAGGCTTTAGGCGATAAAAAAGGAATCACCCGATACGGCGATATTACTTTGCCTATGGACGAGGCGCTTATCCTTTCCGCCGTCGACATTTCGGGCAGAGGTATGTACGTAAATACATTAAAAATCCCCACTCAAAAGGTCGGCACGTTCGATACCGAGCTTGTTAACGAGTTTTTCATCGCGTTTACAAGAGAGGCAAAATTAACCTTGCACATTAACCAGCTTGCGGGTATAAATTCGCATCACATTATTGAGGGCGCATTCAAATCGGTTGCCCGCAGCCTTGCTAAAGCGGTTGCAATCGACGAAAAACGCGCCGATATTGTTCCGTCCACAAAGGGAGTGCTTTAATGCTTGTAATAGTTGACTACGGCGTTGGCAATCTTTTCTCGCTTAAAAGCTCCTTTGCCTTTATCGGCGAAGAAGCGGTTGTAAGCGGCGACAAAGAAATAATCGAGTCGGCCGACCGTATAATTTTGCCCGGTGTCGGCGCTTTTGCCGACGCAATAAAAAAATTGCGTGATACGGGACTTGATAAGGTGCTTTGCGACTGCGCCGCAAAAGGAACGCCGATAATGGGGATTTGCCTTGGTATGCAGCTCCTTTTCGAAAGCAGTAGGGAATACGGAGAGCATAAAGGCCTTGGTCTTATTAAGGGCGACATAGTCCCGATGGAGGGTGTAATTCCCGCCGACCTAAAAATTCCGCATATCGGTTGGAATGCGCTTAAATTTGTTGGCGAAAAGCATCCGATTTTTAAGTATATAAACGACGGCGACCATGCCTATTTTGTCCACTCGTACTACGGCGACAACTGCGATAAATCTCTTATCGCAACCACCGAATACGGCGAAATTTTGACCGCCGCCGTAGCCGACGGTAACGTTTGCGGTTGCCAATTTCACCCCGAAAAAAGCGGTAAAACGGGGCTGAATATTTTGCGCGGTTTTTGCGAATGGAAGTGAAACTACATGAAAATTTTTCCCGCTATTGACCTTTTCGGAGGCAAAGCTGTACGCCTTTTAAAGGGCGATTACGATAAAATGACGGTGTATAACGATAACCCCGTTGAGGTTGTCAAGGATTTTAAGAAAAAGGGCGCCGAATATGTCCATCTTGTCGACCTTGAGGGCGCCAAAAACGGCGATACGCCAAACCTTGAAACCGTCCGCCGTATTGTTACCGAGGCCGGTGTCTTTACCGAAATCGGCGGCGGTATCCGCAACATGGAAACGGTCGAAAAATATTTATCAATCGGCGTAAACCGAGTTATTTTGGGTACAGCCGCCGTTACCGACGAGGCTTTTTTGCGTAAAGCGGTCGCCACCTACGGCGAAAAAATCGCTGTTGGCGTTGATATAAAGGACGGCGCCGTTGCTATTAAGGGTTGGACCGAAAAATCAAGTTGGTCGTGCCACGATTTTTGCAAAAAAATGCAGGATATCGGCGTAAAAACCCTTATCTGCACCGATATTTCCCGTGACGGAGCCATGCAAGGCGTAAACCGAGCTTTGTACAAGGAGCTGTCTGAAAAATATAATATGGATATCGTCGCTTCGGGCGGCGTATCTTCGATTGACGATATTACCGAGCTTAGAAAAATGGAGCTTTACGGAGCCATAATCGGTAAAGCTTACTATATCGGCGCAATCGACCTTACTGAAGCGATTGAGGTGGCGAAATGATAACTAAACGTATTATTCCTTGCCTTGACGTAAAAAACGGTCGAGTAGTAAAGGGTGTAAATTTCGAGGGACTTTCCGACGTTTCTTCTCCCGTCGAGCTTGCCCGCTATTACAGCGATAACGGCGCCGACGAGCTTGTTTTTTACGACATAACCGCCTCCGCCGAGGGCAGAGCGCTGTTTACCGATATTCTTTGCGAGGTTGCAAAAACGATTTTTATTCCGCTTACCGTCGGCGGCGGTATAAATACGGTTGACGATTTCGACCGTGTGCTTAAATGCGGCGCCGATAAGGTTAGCGTAAATTCGGGAGCAATTCGCAACCCCGAGCTTATCCGTGAAGCGGCTCAGCGATACGGCAACCAATGCGTTGTTTTGTCGGCTGACATAAAACGTGTTGACGGCGTTTTTCGAGTATTCGCCAAGGGCGGCAGAGAAAACACCGGTATGGAAGCAATCTCTTGGATTAAAAAATGCGTCGACATGGGTGCGGGCGAGGTTGTTGTAAACTCAATCGATACCGACGGTGTAAAAAAAGGCTTTGACCTTGAAATGCTTGAGGCTGTGTGCAACGCTGTAAATGTTCCCGTAATCGCCTCGGGCGGCGCTGGCTGTGAGGACGATTTCGTAAAACTGTTCAAAGCCTTGCCGAAGGTTGAGGCAGGGCTTGCCGCCTCGGTTTTCCATTTCGGCGAGATTGAAATTAACCATCTTAAAAGCGAGCTTAAGAAGCAAAACATTACTGTGAGGTTATAAACTATGGATATTAATTCACTTAAATTTGACGCAAACGGGCTTATTCCTGCCGTAGTAGTTGATGCCGTTACCAAAAAGGTGCTTACCGTTGCATATATGAACGAGGAAAGTCTTAAAATTTCTATGGAAAAGGGGCTTACCTGTTTTTGGAGCCGCTCCCGTCAGGAATTATGGCTTAAGGGCGAGACCAGCGGAAATTATCAGCATATTGTTTCGATAACCGCCGACTGTGATAACGACGCGTTGGTTGTAATGGTCGAAAAGGACGGCCCCGCTTGTCACAAGGGCACCGATTCATGCTTTACAAATACTGTTTGGGAAAGCAAGGATTTACACGAGTTTTCCTATGAACAGCTTATGAAACTTATCGAAGGCAGAAAGACCGATAAACAGGAAGGCTCATACACAACCTATCTTTTCGAAAAGGGAATGGATAAAATCCTTAAAAAGGTAGGCGAGGAGTCAACCGAGGTAATTGTCGCCGCAAAGAATAATGATAAAAAGGAAACAATTTACGAAATTTCCGACCTTGCATATCACGTAATGGTGCTTATGATTGAAATGGGCATTTCGCTTGAAGATATCCACCGTGAGCTTGCCTCTCGCCATGTAATTGACCACAAAGTTAAGCAGGAAAAAATGACTGAGTGACTTTTTTCTTAAAAAGTGTTGACAAATGTGTTTTTGGATAATATAATAAGAAAAAATATATAAAAGCTATGACGAAGACGGTTATGGAATAAGGCTTTCAGAGAGTCGGTGTTTGGTGCGAACCGACAGCAGGATTTCATATAAAACCCATCACTTCTGAGCTGAAAAACTGAACTTTTGCTATACCGAGTAGGTTTTTCCGAGGTTGCTGCGTAAGTGCATACGGGTTGTTTGACCCTGAGTGGCGGCGTTTTTGTCGCAATTTGAGTGGTACCGCGAGTGAATTTATTAACTTTCACCCGTCTCAAAGTAAAAGCTTTGAGACGGGTGTTTTAATTTTTGTTTAGGGAGGCTGTTTAAAAATGTCTATCGTTTCTACAAATAAATTGCAAGAGGTGGCAGGACGAATTAAAGAGATGCGCGAAATTGACGGTATCTCTACCGAACAAATGGCGGCAAAAGTTGAGGTTTCTCTTGAAGATTACCTGGCGTACGAGTCGGGAAATAAGGATTTTCCGTTTTCGTTTATTCATAAATGCTCGCTTGTTTTCGGAATAGGCATTACCGACCTGCTTGAGGGTCAAAGCGCCCATCTTTCGTCATATACCGTAACCCGCAAGGGTGAGGGTCAGGATACTGCCAAGGAAAACGGTATCGAGATTAAGAGCTTGGCCCCTCTTTTCCGTAAAAAAATCGCCGAGCCTTATTGGGTAAAATACGATTTCGATGAAAAATTGCAAAACGAGCCTATAAATCTTGCAACCCATTCGGGCCAGGAATTTGACTTTGTCTTAAGCGGCAAGCTTAAGGTTCAAATCGGCGATAATATCGAATATTTGAGTGAGGGCGACTCTATTTATTACAACAGCTCAACTCCCCACGGAATGGTTGCCGTTGACGGAGAAGATTGTCTTTTCGTGGCGGTTGTACTTCCCGGCGAAGATACCGCCGAAACAATTGTACGCGAAACTCTTGCCCCCAGCAGTAGTAAAAAAGAGCTTGTCTCGGCTAAATTTATCGACACCGTCGAGGACGAAAACGGCGGACTTCTCAGCATTGATTTCAAAGACGAGGATAACTTTAACTTTGCCTTTGATATTGTCGACGCTATCGCAAAGCGCAATCCCAACAAGCTCGCAATGCTTCATATTGATAAAAATAAAATTGAGCGCCGCTTTACCTTTAAGGATATGAAGCGTGCCTCAAATATGGCGGCTAACTACTTTAAATCGCTTGGAATTAAAAAGGGCGACCGTGTAATGCTTGTACTTAAACGTCATTACCAATTCTGGTTTGCTATTTTAGGTCTCCATAAACTCGGCGCTATCGCAATCCCTGCAACAAACCTTTTACAACAACACGACTTGGATTACCGCTTTAACGCCGCCGGTGTAAGCGCAGTCGTATGTACCGCCGACGGAGACATTGCACATCAAATTGACCTCGCCGAAAGTTCAAGCCCGACCCTTAAAACTAAAATTATGGTCGGCGGTAACCGCGACGGATGGCACAATTTCGACGACGAATATAAGCTTTTCAGCGCCCATTATTATCGCACCGACGATACCCCTTGCGGCGACGATACAATGCTTATGTTCTTTACCTCTGGCACAACGGGCTACCCGAAAATCGCCGCACATAGCTATAAATATCCCCTCGGCCACTACATTACCGCTAAGTATTGGCACGGTGTGAGCGAGGACGGATTACATTTCACCATTTCCGAAACCGGATGGGGTAAAGCTCTTTGGGGTAAACTGTACGGTCAGTGGCTTTGCGAGGGTGCAATCTTCACCTACGACTTTGACCGCTTTGACGCGTCCGATATTTTGCCCATGTTCGCAAAATACAATATTACTACCTTCTGTGCGCCACCTACAATGCTCCGTATGATGGTTAAAGAGGATATTACAAGATATGATTTGTCCTCAATTAAGCACATGACTACGGCGGGCGAGGCGCTTAACCTTGAAACTTACCGCCTGTTCGAAAAGATTACCGGACTTAAGATTATGGAAGGCTTCGGTCAAACCGAGCTTACTCTTGCAATCGGAAACCTCATTGGCACCAACTGCAAACCCGGCTCAATGGGCAAACCCGTACCGCTTTACGATATCCGGCTTATCGACTCCGAAGGCAACCCCGTACCCGACGGTAAACCGGGCGAAATTGTTGTTAAAACAAGCGAAAAGGTGCCCTGCGGACTTTTCCTCGGCTACTATAACGACGACGAAAAGACAAAGGAAGTTTGGCACGACGGATATTATCACACGGGCGACGTTGCGTGGCGTGACGAGGACGGCTTCTTCTGGTACGTAGGCCGCGCCGACGACGTTATCAAATCGTCCGGCTACCGTATCGGACCGTTCGAAATCGAAAGCGTTATCATGGAGCTTCCGTATGTTCTTGAATGTGGCGTATCAGCCGCACCCGACGAAATAAGAGGTCAGGTCGTAAAGGCGAGCATAGTTCTTGTAAAGGGAACAACCCCGTCTGACGAGCTTAAAAAGGAAATTCAAACCTATGTTAAGGAGCATACCGCGCCTTACAAATACCCAAGAATTGTCGAGTTTAAGGACGAACTCCCCAAGACCATCAGCGGCAAGATTCAGCGTAATAAACTTTAAAAATCGGCGGAATAAAAATCTATTGACAAATATACCGAG
>JBGVDX010000122.1:0-3129 GCA_045119575.1 Acutalibacteraceae bacterium | reverse complement strand
GCGGTGGAATGCTTACCAGCATGTGTATGTGGTCGGGGCATGCTTCTGCTTCTATTATTACCACATCTTTTTGCTCACATAATTTCCTTAGTATTTCACCTATATCTCTTTTTATTTGTCCGTATATTTCCTTTCTTCTGTATTTGGGAGCAAAAACTATATGATACTGACATCTATACTTTGAATGTGAACTACTTCTTATTTCATTATTATTTTCTTTCATTTGAAAAACCTCCTGTATTTTAGTAATGCGGCTGCCAAACCACTTCTATTATACACGAGGTTCTTCTTTTATCTTAGTCTTTTTCGGGCTTGCTTCTAGCTTGCCCTCTTTATTGTAGCTTCGCTCTCTTTATTATCCCCCGGTAGAACCGGGGGTTTATTTCCACACCTAAAGGCACCAATAACAAAAAAACACCGCCGAGACGATAAAAAGTCTCGGCGGTATTTTTATTTTTCGATTGTTTCGACTGGATTAGTATCTCTGAAAAGAAGGGAGATACACCATACTCCGGCAAGCGCTACAAGCGTATATACAATTCGACTGAGAATTGCGGTCTGGCCTCCGAAAATCCATGAAACGATATCAAAGCGGAAAAGACCGATACTGCCCCAGTTAAGCGCTCCGACGATTGTAAGAGCTAAAGCTATTTTATCAAGCACCTGTTTTCAACTCCTTATTAGGTCTCAAAAACAGTATTTCCAAATAAAAAAGTTTTATTCAATTTTTTTATTTAATTAAAATTGAAGCTCCGTAGCCGTCAATAATCAGCTCATCGTCAATTTTTTCGCCCATGTAAACGGTCGCATTTTTCCATTCGTCGGGCAAGCGGTAACGCTCAGAAGCGTGCCAACGGTTAACCGCAACAAGCACCTCGTTATCGCCGTTTTTGCGGGTAAATACAATATAACCCAAGCCGCTGAAATACGGAATATATTCTCCGCCTGAAAAGGCAGGATTTTTGCGAAGCTTGCCGAGTTTTGCATAAAAATCAATAAGCTCGGTATCGGCGTTATCCCACGGATATGCGCCGCGGTTAAACGGGTCACGGCAACCGGTCATTCCCGCCTCGTCGCCGTAATAAACGCAAGGAATACCCGGTAAAGTAAACTGTAACACGGCGGCAAGCTTAGATAACTTCTTTCCCCTATCGAGCATTTCGTCGGTCATAACAAAGTTCGCCTGCTCAGCGCGACGGTCAGGTATATTTTTTGTTCCTAAAGCGGTTATAATGCGTTCGGTGTCGTGGGTACCGATATTATTCATAAGGGTATCAAGCGACGGTTTCGGATAATTTTCGATGATATTTAAAACACGGTCGGTAAAATCAAAGCCGTCTCCGCCCTTTACGAACTCAATAATCGCATGACGGAAAGGATAGTTCATAACGGAGTCAAGCTGGTCCCCGATAAGGAAACGGCGGCGACCCGCTCCGCTTATTTTATTCGATGCGTCCTCCCAAACCTCGCCGATAATCAAGGCTTCGGGATTTTCGGTTTTTACGGCGTTGCGGATAGCGTCGATAAACTCGTCGGGCAGCTCATCGGCAACGTCGAGCCGCCAACCTGAGGCTCCCTTTTTAAGCCAGTAACGCAATACGCCGTTTTCGCCGCAAATGAAGTCCATATAGCTCGGCTCGGTTTCGTGAAGTTCGGGAAGGGACGGAACACCCCACCATGAATGGCATTTATCCGGCCACCGAATAAAATCGTACCATTTAAAATAGGGGCTGTTTTGGTCACGGAATGCACCCGAATCGCCGTATCGGCCGTATCGGTTAAAGTAAATGCTGTCGTCGCCCGTATGGCTGAAAACGCCGTCAAGTATAACAGAAATTCCGTTTCTTTTAGCCGTTTCACAAAGCGAAACAAAGTCAGCCTCCGTGCCGAGAGACGGGTCAATTTTTAAATAATCGGCGGTGTTATATCTATGATTTGAATGAGCCTCGAAAATCGGGTTTAAGTAGATAATCGTTACGCCCAATTCTTTTAAATAAGGTAATTTTTTTTCGATTCCCTTTAAGTCGCCGCCAAAATAGTCTTGACCTATTTCGGGAAAATTGCCGTCCTGTTTCCACACGGGTTGACGGGTCCAATCGGTTACAATTTCTCTACCGTATGGGAGGTTTTCCTTAACCTCGCCCGAAAAGGCAAAGCGGTCAGGGAAAATTTGATAAATCACGCCGCCTTTAAATCGGTCGGGCGTTTTAAAATCAGATTTATATACGGTTAGCTGGAAGGGTGCGCCCGTTTCGGATACGTCACCGACCGAATAGCCGACGTTGGTCACTCGGTTACAGCGGTAGTTTCCTTCAAATTCGAAATTATACCAATAAAGCCCCGCTCTGTCGGTCGAAAACTCGGCAGTATATTTGGTAAAACAGTCGTAAATCCTCTCGGTCGGCTGCATACGGATAAACCGCTTATTTTCGCCGTCCTTCCATATAACGAGCTGCGCCGACACCGCATTACAGTTATCATGTAGAATTATAGACAAAGTGAGACTCTCCCCGACCGTAATCGGAGAGAGCTTTGATTTATAGTTTTTGTCTCGGCTGCAATAAATATGCATTTATCTTTCAACCCTTTTAATATTCCAAATATCGCCTGCGTAATCGTCAACAAGGCGGTCAATAGAGAAAATTCCCGATTTAGCAATATTGACAAGAGAAGCGCGGTTCCATGCATCCCTATTTGCGTAAAGGTCGTATGCACGTTGGTGTGCGACGCAGTAATCGGAATAGTCCGCAAACGACATATAGGTGTCGCTCGAAAGAAGGATATGGCGGATATTTTCAAAGGACATTCCGTCGATATTCTTGCCGATTAAGTCAACTACTTCACGGAGCTGATCGTTGCTGTTATAGTAATTCATCGGGTCGT
Organism: Acutalibacteraceae bacterium; assembly: GCA_045119575.1. Lineage (GTDB taxonomy): Bacteria > Bacillota > Clostridia > Oscillospirales > Acutalibacteraceae > UMGS1976. Next base: position 246 of record JBGVDX010000122.1, on the reverse strand, counting down.
AGCCGTTAGCCTTAAGGCGGTCAACCTCGTCGGCAAGCATACCGAAGATAATAATATTATCGTCGCCGACAGCTTCGTGAATTTCAACGTTTGCGCCGTCCTCGGTGCCCAGCGTGATAGCGCCGTTGAGCATAAATTTCATGTTGCCTGTGCCCGAAGCCTCGGTTCCCGCAAGAGAAATCTGTTCGCTGATTTCGGCGGCGGGCATAAGAAGCTCGGCAAGAGTTACTCGGTAATCCTCGATAT
>JBGVDX010000121.1:0-9469 GCA_045119575.1 Acutalibacteraceae bacterium | reverse complement strand
CGCATTTTATTTCATACGCACCTATAAGCTCGATATTATTAAGGCAGGCGGCGGTAGAAACAACTACGCCGCGAATACCTTTATCCGAAACAAGAACATTAGAGCCGTTACCGAGAATAAAGCAATATATTCCCTCTTTATTACAAGCGGAAACAACCGCCGCCAGTCCCTCAACAGTAGTAGGCACGACAAACAAATCGGCGGGGCCGCCTATGCGGAACGTGGTATGCTCGCTCATCAACTCGTTTTCGGTATAATTACAGCCGAAGCCTTCGGCGATAGATATAATATTACTGTAGTCGGTCATTGACTGAAACTTTCCTTTACAGCGAAATTATTTAAGATTACCGAGGAATGCCGCGCCGATAAGTCCTGCGTCTCCGCCAAGCTCGGCAACAACAACCTTTGTATAATTATCTTTATCGGTGCCGTAGGTTTCGTTTTCTACATGCTCACGAAGGGGTTTCATAAGATATTCTTTTTCGTTGCAAATGCCGCCGCCGATGCAAAGAACTTCGGGACGGATGATGTTGATAATATTTGCAACGCCGACCGCGATATAGTAAACATAACGGTCAACAACCTCTTTACCGTATTTATCGCCCATACGCATAGCGTCCCATGCGGTACGTCCGCTTACTTCGTTGATGTTTCCGCCGACAAGCTCCCACATTTTGGAGTCCTTATGTTCCTCCATGGCACGCTTGGTTTGACGGATGCAGGCGGTAGCGGAAGCGTAAGCCTCCCAACAACCGTTTCTGCCGCAGCCGCAAGGCTCGCCGTCTACGTTGATTACGATATGGCCAAGCTCGCCACCGGCACAGTTGAAGCCGTTAAGCATTTTGCCGTCCATGATAACGCCGCCGCCGACGCCGGTGCCGAGAGTAATAGCAACAAAGCTTGATGTACCCTTACCTGCTCCGGCGAGCATTTCGCCGTAAGCCGCGGCATTTGCGTCGTTTTCAACGTAGCAGTCGATTCCGAGGCGTTCCTTAATCATTCCGGCAAGGTCGGTATTGTTAAAGCCGAGGTTGCAAGAATATTCAACGGTACCCTTATATTTGTTTACAAGGCCGGGGGAACCTACACCTACCCATTCGATGTCACTGAGCTTAAGACCAGCTTCTTCAACAGCCTGCTTTGCTACAAGAGCCATGTCGTCAACAATTTCGTCGGCAGGTCGGGGCAAGTTGGTCTTTACACGCGCTTTCGAAATGATTTTGTAGCTGTCGTCTACAACGCCTGCTACGATGTTTGTTCCGCCAAGGTCAATTCCAATGTAATACATAATTTATTCCTCCAAAGAGTGTTTTTATTAATAACCTGAGAAGTCGTCCTGAACAACGGGTGTGCCATCCATAGAGTCGTCATCCATGCCAAGTCGGCGTAACAGCTCCTTTGCGGCGTTAAAACCCATTTTCTTTTGACGGTTGTTCATTGCCGCAACCTCAAGTATAATAGCAAGATTTCGTCCGGGACGGACAGGTACCGTTACCTGCGGCACTTTAAGGCCGAGAATTTCAGCCTCTTCACTTTCAATGCCCATACGGTCGTATACCTTATTTTGGTCCCATATTTCAAGGTTTATTACCATGTCGATTTTTTCCGACGGTTTTACGGCGCCCATACCGAATATGCGGCGGGCGTTAATAATACCTATGCCGCGAAGCTCGATAAAATGGCGAATATTTTCGGGCGGGGCTCCGACAAGCGTTTTATTGGACACTCGTCTTATTTCAACGGCATCGTCGGCAATAAGTCGATGGCCGCGTTTTATAAGCTCGATTGCAGTTTCGCTTTTACCTACGCCGCTCTCACCTATAATTAACATTCCCTCGCCGTAAACTTCGACCAATACACCGTGACGGGTAATACGGGGAGCGAGTTCAACCGAAAGAAAAGCAATAAGCGCCGCCATAAACGCGGAGGTTGACTCTTGCGTTCTTAAAATAGGTACTCCGTATTTTTCGGCCGATTTTATGGCGTGTTCGGATACATCAAGACCGCGTGTAATTACTACAGCAGGCGGCTTTTGCGATAAAAAGCGGTCGATACGGGTTTCCATGTCGATAAAGGTGCGTAAAAAGCTGTCCTCGTTTTTTCCTATAATTTGTATTCTGTCGCTGTCAAAATAGTCGTAGAATCCGCCAAGCTGTAATCCCGGTCGGTTAAGGTCAGCGGTTGAAACAACGATTTCGTCAATGTTTTCAGGCACATAAACCTCTTCAAGCGCAAACTCCTTGACAATTCGACTTAGTGATACGGAAAAACCCTGTGCCATATAAGAAACACCTCGATTTCTTTCTTTATCCACATATTGTATCAAACGTATTATATCATACACACCGTTAAAAGTAAAACATTTTCACAAAAAAATCCAACTATTTCACATATCAATTGATTTGACAAAATAAGTAATGTGCAATATAATTAAAAAAACCCAAAAATACTATTCGGGGTGTTATTATTTGAGACTAAAAGTAGGCCTTTTAAACGACTCGTTTGCGCCAATGATTGACGGCGTTGCTGTTACAACCAAAGCGTATAGCGATATTATAAAAGAAAAATACGGCGAACCTATTGTTATTGTCCCGAAATATCCAAATATTATCGACGATTACAACTACAAGGTTTACAGATACCATTCGGTGCCGAGCGACAAGCTTATAGGTTACCGCGCAGGTAATCCTTTTTCACCAACTATTGTCAACAAGCTCAGAAACGAAAAAATGGATCTGTTACACGTTCACTGTCCTTTTGCTTCCGCGGTTATGGCAAGAGTTATTTGCTCGTCCGACAAAAGCAAGGTGCCGATGGTGTTCACCTATCATACCAAATTTAACACAGACATTAAAACCCGTGTTAAAATTAAACAAATTCAACGAATCGCTCACCGTTTTGTTTTAAACAACATTAATCACATGGACGAGGTTTGGGTCGTCTCAAAAAATGCGGGCGAGGATCTCCGAGAATTCGGATACAAGGGCGAATACCGCATTATGAGGAACGGCACCGATTACAAAAAAGGCAAATCGCCTGAGGAACGCATTAACGAAATAGACCGTATTTACAGAATCGAGCCGTGCGAGCTTGTATTTTTGTTCGTAGGTCGAATGATGTGGTACAAAAACCTTAAAATCATCATTGATTCGCTCAAAATTTTGAAGGATAAGGGAATTCGGTTCCGTATGTTCTTTGTCGGAGACGGAAAAGACCGCCCTGCCGTTGAAAAATATGCCATTCAGCAAGGATTAAAGGGTTACGTTGAGTTCACAGGGGCTATATGCGACCGTGAAAAATTAAGAGATTACTACAGCAGAGCTGATTTATTCCTGTTCCCGTCGACCTATGACACCTGCGGTTTAGTTGTAATGGAAGCGGCGGCGTGCGACTGCCCGAGCGTATTGGTTAGAAAAAGCTGTGCCGCAGAGATAGTTGAAGATAACGTATCGGGATTTCTTTGCGAAGAAAACGCTCACTCTTGCGCTGAAGTTATTGCTAACGCGGTTAATGACCTTGACCGACTAAAGCAAATAGGTAAAAACGCCTCCGACATGGTTTATTATTCTTGGGAAGATGCCGTTGACGTCGCTTACAAGCGATATGAGGAAATTGTTAAAGCTAACCGCAAAAGGAAAAGGCATATAAAAGAGCTTCAAGAAAACACCTTGATTGGCAGAATCCAAAAGAAAATCAGCAGACGTTAATTTTTAAATCAGCGATAATTATATAATGATATGAAAAGCGCCTCACGGAATTTTCCGCGAGGCGCTTGGTTTTTATTTAGCTATTAGAGTGTACCTAAGCCAACAATGTACATTTGGAGTAATGTTAAGTCGACAGCGTCAACAACAGCATCGTTATTAAGGTCGCAACGGTCAACCTCAATCTGCTCCTGAACGCCAAGAACGTGCATCTGGAGAGCAAGGAGGTCGAGCGAGTTAATGGTGAAGTCCTTAGTAATATCGCCGGTGATATTAGATTCATCATTATTTACTTCGTCCTCGATAGTAGCGCCGTCAAGAACCTTTTCTGCGTTAATGAGGTAACGAACATTGTGAACCTCGTCAACGTCATAAACGCTAAGAGCATTGAGCGCTTCGTTAGCGGTGTTAACAAGGTAACGGTCGCTCTCGGTAAGCTTGCTGTACTCCTTCGGGAGCGCAGAAATCATGGTACGAACGTTCATGGAAACATCGAACAGCTCGTTGTACTCATAGGTCGGGCGTTCAACAACATTGATAGAAGCGATGTGACAACCGGCGTTAGAGTGGAAGATGTTGAGTTCTCCGGCGCTTACGTTACGTACACATCCACCGGAAAGCGGCTGGAAGTTTCCTCCCCACCAGTTACCACCGGGGTTAGTAGTAAGGTTGTACGGATCGCCGGCATCGGTGTAGGAAGCAACGGTGCCGTCTTCATTATATACTACGTTGTAGAGAAGATGTGTCCACCAAAGGTTAGGCTTAATGGTATCGCCGACATAAACGGTTACGCCGTCGGGAACCTTGTAGTAAAGACCGGTTTCTGTATTAGGTAATAAGCCGCCGTTGTAGTCGGTACCCTGCTTTTCAAGGGCAACAACCTTCGGTGTGAGAAGCTTATTGTTTTCGATTTCAAGATCGACAAGAGCTTTAGCGTCATCAATTACGCTGTTGATATCGGTTACGAGGCCCTTTTCAGCTGTGCTAAGCATGGCATAAGCGCCGAGTGCGTTAAATACAGCGTCATTATCAGCCATAGTAACGGTTTCAGGGATAGCAGCAATAAGGTCGCTTACCATACGGAAGCTGGTAGCTTTGCGAAGAGCCTTAACGGTAGCTTCAGCATCGGTAAGAACAGTATAATCAGCTACAAGCGATTTACCCTGCTCGGTGAGAGTCTCGTAAGAACGGCGAGCATCGGTAACGTAGAGATAGTTTGCATAGGTGATTTCGCCCATTGCAAGAATTTCTTCGTTAACAATAAGGGCGGCATCGGTATCAGCCTTTAAGATAACAAGGCGGAGAATTTCAGCCTCAGCGGCAAGAAGGTTATCATAGTTCGTAACAAGAGCCTTCTGAGCATCGGTCAAAGCATCGTACTCTGCACGGTAGCCTTCGATAGTAGGCTTATTAGCGAGCTTCAAATTATCAATAACGATAGCGCCGATAGTCTCATTAAATTTTTCAGCTTCAAGAACAGGAATCTGAGCCTCCATAGCCTGAAGTGTGGCATAGTTGGTAACGTTAGCTTGTTCAGTTGCGTCAAGCGAATCGTACCACTGTCTCATAACCTTGATAACAGCGATGTCTTCGTAAGTTAAAGCGTCTACATCAAGAGTATCAATGCTTGAGGTAACAGATGCACCGTTGAGGTTAGCTTTAATTTCGAAGCTGCTGGTATAAATACCGTTGTCCCAAATTCTTGCGTTCTTCTTGATACGGATAGCAGGCTTTATAGCGGTAAAGTCGTAATCGGTAAGAGTAGTGGTGAAATCGAAAATATCACCGTTATTTGTCAAAACTTCTAAAATGCCGTTTTCAAAGCGAACAGTAGTACTGTAGTCACCGCCGCCGAAATGTTCGGACTCACCGATAAGATTAGCGTGAGCGGTGTCGTATGCGATACCGGAGCCGGAAATAGACGCAATATCAGCACCGTAGTAAACGCGCATTACGCTATGGTTATCGTTTGTGCCGCTACCGTAAGCATGGTAAGCTATAGCAAGGTCGCCAAACTGGTAAACTACGCGGTCGGAACCATTCGGGTTTTGGTTATCGTTGTGAGTTTTAAAGGAAAACTCAAACTTATCACCTAAATTATAGGTTACGCGGGATACGATATAACGATCTCCGCCCTTTGTTCTGGTTGTGGTTGCGTTACCGTACTCATCAACAGAAGTTGAAAAGGTATCACACGTGAAAACATTACCGGTTACGCTAACGGTGTCACCGGTATAGTATTCCGCACTCATAGATACACCAATCGAGGTTAATCCGGTAGTGTCAATAGCGGCAGTTACAGAAACTACACTGCTAACGATAAGTACCAGACTAAGCACTAAAGAAACAATACGCTTATTCATTTACTGCATCTCCTTTGCATAGATACAAGTAGTTTATCACGACTACTAAAAATTTGCAATATTAATATGTGTAATTAAATGTTTATTCTACATAACACACAAAATAGCGGCTCTGTTTTTGACAGAGTAGATAATAAAATTTTGCATTAAAGACCAAGCAACTTAGCCCTAAGTATTACCATATCGGAAGAGCCGATTACTCCGTCATTATTCATATCGGCATTTTCCAAAGCGGCGCTGTCAAGCACTCCAACATTAAGTATATGCTGTTCCAGCGCAAGAAGGTCGGCGGCATCGACGACAGTATCACCGTCAACGTCTCCCATGGCTTTAACGGTTATAGTTAAAAGACAGGTTTTGCTCCCGTACGATATTACCAAATTCTTTTCACCTGTGGCCGACGAATCAAAGGCGCTTACCGTATAATCGGTGTCAAGTAAGTTGAACGTACTTCCGTCGCTGTAAACGGCGGTAACTACCATTCCGCTTGTATCAAGCTTTTCGCCAATGTTGTACACGGTTTTTGCAGGGGCAGTTGTTATGTTTATAGCCGTCAAGATTTTTGTAGCCTGAGAAATCATGATAATCTTGTCTTCTGCGGTCGAGGATTCGCGCAAAGTATAGCTCGGTACGCCGTTTTTATAACCTACGCCGAAAATTTGTTTGCTGTCGACGTTGTAGGTGTAAATAATGCTTTTAGCGGTACCGTCGGGACGCATAGTATAAATTTCTTTAGGCGAGTTGAAATAAACATATCCGTTATAATACATCAGTCGCACGAAGCGGATTGAGTAATTATATCCGTTACCGGCACTCCAACGGTCGCTTACCGAAGCAATTTGAGAGCTTTCGTTATTTGAAAAATCGTAGGAACAAATTTTGCCGTATTTATCGGCATACAGACAAGTGCCGTCGGCCATAATAAACGAGCCTTCGACGTTTGTCCAAAAATAGCTGTCATATTCGGTGCCGATTTGGGAGGCGGAAGTCGCATTGGAAACAAAATCGGTGCCGTATTCGGCAGAGCCGAGTTTTGTATCCGAAATAAGGAAACGGCCGTGCTTTACCTGGGCAAACATGTCGCTTTCCGAAACTTCGCCGGTCGGGTCATCGTGAGCTAAATCGACATTGTACCATTTATCGTTAAGGCAAACCTGATTCCACGTATGGCCCACGGAATTGCTGCATACTATTTCGTTCTTAATACCAACCTTGTCTACACAGTATTTGAACGCTCTTGCGTACGATTCCGCAATACCCGTTTTTTTAATAAATGCGCCAACTATTGAAGTATTATCGTTTGTAACAACAGTATTTGAGGTAACAGATGTATCATAAGCCACCTCGCTGATAATGCGGTCGTGGATAAGTATAAGCTTTTGCACATCGGGCATATCGGCGGTTATGTCGGAGATTATGGAACCAACGGCAACGTCAATTTGCGCCTTCATTGTGGATACTTCATCCTTTGTATAGAAGTAAACCGGCGTTACGCTTGTAACAATATTAGACGATACGGCGGCGCTGAGCCGATTTGTTACATAAAAGATGTCGGGACATTTATTAAGCACGTTTGTAAATGCCTCCTGCACCTCGACAAAAGAAGCGCCGTAGCTGCTGATACCGATAGTCGCGTTCATATTAGCGTATCCGTTGTAAAGCGCCTGTTCAAGTTCGGTAAGCTCGCTCGAATATGCGGTTACGGTCTCCGCCGATACGGGCAAAACCGCAAAAGCGGAGATTAGAACAACTACGGTAAGTAATAAGCTTATCGTATTGGTGATTTTTTTCATAATTGAATATCCTCTCCATAATTTAATTTTAATAACCAATATTTTTATCTATTTTATCATAATCATTAAATTATTTCAACAATACAAGCGTCATTTTTTAATTAATTCTTAATCTTTGTTTCAATCTATTGATAATATTTCGATTGTGTTGTAAAATAAGGTGATAGATATAAAAAAATGGAGGCAAAGTTTGATGAAAGCGACTAAGCTTGTTGCAATTTTTTCTGTTTTCGCTCTTTTGCTTTGTTCGTGTTCAAGTTCAAACAATAATACAAGTACAAGCAGCGAAATTACGAAAAACGAAATAACCTTGTCTCTCCCCTTCTCCGCTACCGATTCGTTAAACCCGTACGTTGCGGTTACAAAGGTTAATCAGGAGCTAAGTATGCTTATGTACGACCCGCTGATTAAGCTTAACGAAAAGTTTGAGCCGGTATATTATCTTGCCGACGAGATTGCCGTTGACGGAAAAACGGTTACGGTGTCGGTTAAAAACGCCGCTTTCACCGACGGAGACAGTTTGACCGCGGCCGACGTTGAATATTCGCTTAATCAAGCTCAAAAAGGCGTAAACAGATATACATCTCAACTTGAAAACATACGCTACTCGACCGTTTTAGACAGTAAAACGCTAACGTTAACCCTTAACGAGGTTGACCCGTATATTATTAATGTTCTCGACTTTCCGATTTTTAAAAGCGGAACCGCCGAAACAAAAGATACGAACGACCGTATTATCCCGCCTATCGGTTGCGGAAGATTCACCTTTGAAAAGGAGAACGGTTACCAACTTATAGCTAACAAAGGTTATTACGGCGGAGCTTCTGAGGTCGCAAAAATTTCGCTTATTGATACGCCGGACAACGAGTCGCTTGACCATATAATTGAAGTAAACGCGGTTGATGCGGCATATTCCGACCTTTCAAACAACATTATTCCGAAAATGAGCGGAAGTCAAAAAAGCTTACCTCTCGGAAACATGGTTTATGTCGGACTTAATTTGTCAAGCTCCCTTCTTTCTGACGCAGGTGTACGCATTGCGGTAAGCTCGGCAATGTCAAGAACAGATATAGCAAAGTCAGCCTATTTCGGATATGCGACCCCCGCAACGGGGATTTTTCCGCCGACTTGGAAAGAGACGGAGGAGCTTCAGCACATCAATCCCGAACAAAATATTTCCGAAGCAGTTGCTTATTTGGAACAGTTAGGTTATAATAGTAAAGATAACGACGGATATTACACCGATAAAATCGGGAACCGTTTAACACTTTCTCTTATTTATAACTCGGGAAATTCGTCCCGTAAATATGCTGCCGGACTTATCGTCGGTTATTTAAAAAAGATTGGTATTGAGGTAATTGTTGAGGAAATAGAAAGCTTTGACGAGTACCGAAGCCGCATTAGTTCGGGTAGCTACGAAATGTACATCGGCGAGGTTTTGCTCGGCAAAACCATGCACCTTAGAGATGTTTTTCTTAGCGACGTTTTAGGCGGAACAACCGAAACCTATACAAACGAAATGGTTTCGTCGTTTTACGACGGTACCGCTGACATGTCCACGGTAATTAGCGCATTCGTTAGCGAAATGCCTATTATTCCGCTTTGCTAT
>JBGVDX010000120.1:0-4616 GCA_045119575.1 Acutalibacteraceae bacterium | reverse complement strand
TCGGCAGACTTGAGCTTTTCCCCGTTTTAATTTGTTTCTCGCCGTCAACATGGGCTAAAAAATAATTAATTCAAATAAAAACCATGAAATAGTTTGATTGGTTTCTTTAACGAAAAAAATAACCGGCAGGTCAATTGGCCTGCCGGTTTTTATATATTAGTGGGTCGGGGCAACACCAAAGCATTAATTTACTTTGATTTAGGATAATGCCCTCTTGACTTTAATTTATTGTTCGGGATTACTTAACGGTTATCTTAATGTCGCCCGTACCGGTCTTAATCTTGCATATGCCGCCCGTTGTTGTCTTTGGCACATCAATTTTGCCGGTAGAGGTTTCCGTGATAAATACCTTATCAGTAAGCAAGCTGCCCTTTACATCACCCGTTACGGTTTCAACAGAAATTTCAGCCGCATCGCAACCGTCAAACTTTACATGGCCTGTGCCTGTCTTAATCATGGACTTTTCTGTCGCAATAACACTATTTAAAGAAATATCGCCAGTGCTTCCGCTTGAAATAATGCTTTTGCACGCAATGTCGGTCAGATATGATTTGCCCGTTGTAACGCCGACCGTAACGTCACCCTCGCAGGTCACGCCCGAAACAGTTACCTTGCCCGTTGTAACCGAAAGGTCAAGCGAGCCAGCGGTGATATTCTCTACACGGATATCGGCGGTACTGCCTTTTATTTTAATAGCCGATGATGCAGATGCAAAGAAATCAACGTCACCCGTACTCAAGGAAACGGCAACATCCTTGAACGCGAAATCCTTAGGTATTTCGATATCTCCGGTGGTTCCATTGATGACAAGCGAAGTGTATCCCGTTTTCGGAAGATAAACCGTTATCTTTGGCGAGCCAAAGTTGATACCGATATAGTCATACCAATGTTTGTTATTAATCACTTCAATAACAAGAGCACCTTCTTTAACGGTAACAGAATGCTTTGCTTTTTCTTCCTCAAAACATTCAACTTTGCATTTTCCATCATCTGATAACGCAAATATGATTTCTGCGGTACCCGTATTCATAGATATGTTGTCAAACGCTTCGCTTATCTCGTAAGTATTCCTTTCGTACTTAATTGTTGACAGTTTCGCAAAATTCCATCCGAACATTGCCATTACCCCCGCAAAAATGATACATCCAACTAACACAACAGAAGCTGCTACAATAAGCCATACCTTTGTTGCCTTTTCCATTACGCTTCCTCCTTCTTGATAAAGCAATTTTTAATCCATATCGCAATTTTCTTTGTGAGTATCAAAGTACCCTTTGTTGCCGCCTTGCATCCGTAGAACATAAATATTGAAAGTCCTGCACATACGATTCCTGCGGCGAGCATAGCAACACCCGAAGCGATGTTGCCGCCTATAGCAAAAACGGTACACGCCAACACACCGCTAACAGAACAAGCGGCGAGCGAAGCAAAGACCGCCCACAAGGAAATAATTACAGACCATAACGAAACGTAAAGTGAGAGTATTACGACAGCAGCGGCAACAGCCAAGGAAAGCCATATCGGAGAGCCAAGAGCCAAAAGTACGATTTCTCCCGCATTTAGCCGTCTTTTAGGTCTAATTCTTTCCTTTGCAATTTTCGCAAGAGGAGTTTCCGCTACCACTTGTACGACGATTTCATCAACGGAGCCTACTGCCGAAACCGCTTCCTCCTCCGAAAGACCTTCTTCCATTCGGTCTTCTATCATTTCACCGTAAAACGTCACGCGTTCCTCAATATCACTTTGTGGCAATCCGGATAAACCTTTACGCAACTGCGCAAGAAATTCTGTTTTACTCATTGCCTTCATCCTCCTTTGTTACGAATAGATATATAGATAAAATTTCCTTCCACTCGACCTTAAAATCCTCAATGCGCTTAAGTCCCTCATCGGTTATATGATAATATTTCCGAAGTCTGCCGCCGTGCTCTGCGGTGTGGACGGTCAACATATTCGCTGTTTCCAAGCGTTTCAGAATGGTATATAGGGTCGATTCGGAAAGTTCAATATACGGCTTCATATCTTTTATAATCTTATAGCCGTATGAATCTTCGCTCTTAATCGCTGCCAAAACGCAGACATCTAAGAGTCCTCGTTTCAACTGAATATCCATACCATACCTCCTTTTGCGTAATACATCATATCACGAAGTATTCGCTTTGTCAACATTTTTTTTAAAAAAGCGGAAAAAAGAAAAGACAGTACAGCGTTATGCCATACTGTCAATTTTTTATCCTTCAAAATTTTCGTAATTATCCGTTAAGGACATCATGCATTTGGTTTCAGGGTCTTTTATTTACAATATAATAAGGTTTTTGGCGCTTTTTGTAAGGTTTTCAAAGCCGTTTGGAGTTATCACTACCATATCCTCTATTCTTACGCCGAAACGATTTTCGAGATATATTCCCGGCTCAACCGTCATTATCATACCTTCGGTAAGCTTGGTTTCGCAGCGGGTATTAAAGCTTGGGTTTTCGTGGATTTCAATACCGACCGAGTGACCCAATCCGTGACCGAAGCAGCCCTCGTACCCTGCGTTATTAATCAGGTCTCGTGCGGCGCGGTCAACGTCACGACAAATAACATTAGGTGCGATAGCGTCAAAAGCGGCGTTTTGGGCGGCAAGCACGGTTTCGTACACCTTTTTCATCTCGTCGGTTACCTCGCCTACCGCGACGGTGCGTGTCATATCGGAGCGGTAACCGTTAACAACGGCGCCAAAATCCATGGTCACAAAGTCGCCTTTTTCGATTTTTTTATCGGTAGGTACGCCATGCGGCAAAGACGAGTTTTTACCCGAAACGACGATAAAATCAAAGGAAACACCTTCGCTTCCGAGACGTCTCATGTAAAACTCCATATCGAGCATAATTTCCTTTTCGGTACGGCCAACCGAAATTTTATCAAGAATATATAAAAAGGTATCGTCGGTAAGCTTTTGTGCCGATTTAATATGCTCAATTTCGGTTTTGCTTTTTACCGAACGCAATTCGCACAAAGCCTTATCAAGAAAATCGGTATCGGCAACCGCCGCCTTGTCAAAGCGGGATTTATAAAGATTGAAATCACTTACGCTTACCGAATTTGTTTCAACAAAAAGCTCGGTCACGCCATATTTCGCAATAAGCTCGTTAATTTGGCTAATCGTATTGGTCAGCAGGGTTACTTTACATGATTTAACCGTGTTTTTCGCCATTTCGTAATAGCGAAAATCGGTATAAAAATCGGCACCGTCGGCGGTTACGAAAACAAAGCCCGCCGACGAATGAAACCCCGTAAGGTAAAAGCGGTTAGCGTCGCTTAAAATAAGCGCCGCTTGGGTATTTGAAAGCCGTTTTTTCAGATTTTCTATTCGATTAATTATCATTTTCATCACCTGAATTTAGTTTTATGTTTTTGGCGGTAAAATAGGCGCTTATATCGTCAGGAATTTCGGATTTTACGTTAATCGTCTCGCCGCTAATCGGATGGGTAAAGCTGACCGAAAGACAATGGAGCGCTTGGCGGTCAAGGAGAGTATCAGCACAGCCGTACATAGTATCCCCGACAAGCGGAAAGCCCAAATGAGAAAAATGGACACGGATTTGGTGGGTGCGTCCCGTTTCAAGGGTTACTAACGCAACGGAGATTTCATCGTTTTTAAAAATTCGGCGAAAATTCGTAACCGCTTTTTGGCCGTCGGGGGCTACACAGCGTTCCATTTTGCTTTCTTCCTTGCGACGGATAGGTTGGTCAATGCGCCCCGTTTCGGGAATTTCCCCGTGGCACACGCAAAGATACTCTTTATCGACCTTTCCCGCAAGCTTGCTCGCCGAAATTTGGTCAAGGGCGACAACTACAAGTCCCGACGTGCCTCTGTCAAGGCGGTTTACGGCTCTGAAAGCTAAGCGGTGTCCCCTGCTTTCGGCAAAAGAAGCGAACGCATTAGCGAGCGTTCCCGACTGCAAATCCTTTGACGGGTGAACGGGCATATGGGCGGGTTTATTCATGACAATTACGTTTTCGTCGGCGTATAAAACGGGGACGGTTATATTTTCCGCTTCGGCCGGCTTTTTGTCGTCGGGAAAACGGAGCTCAATAACATCGCCGCTATGGACAATTGCTCTTACCGTAACCGGCTCTCCGCATAGCAAAATTCGACCGTAATGCTTTAGCTTTACAGTTGTGCGGGTTGATATGCCATGCAGACGAAGCCAGTTTTTGAGTATCATCCCGTCTTCGGCAGCAAGGACAGTAAAAGTCAAGGTTTTCACATTCATCACCTACCCTTTCATTATAACACAATAATTCAAATTTTCGACCGAATATTATAAAAAATAAGAATATTAAAAAAAATGCTTGCATTTGTTTAAAATCTATGATATCATTATTCGGTCAGATTATGAAACTTTTAAAGGAGGTGCAGACCATGGCAAAATGCGAGTTCTGCAACAAGCAAATTCAGTTCGGTATCAAGGTTTCCCACTCTCACAGACGTTCAAACAGAACATGGAAGCCCAACGTTAAACGTGTTAAGGCTATCGTCAACGGTACACCTTGCAGAGTTTATGCCTGCACCCGCTGCCTTCGTTCCGGTAAGGTTGAGCGTGCCGTCTGATACGAGAACAACTAAATTC
>JBGVDX010000119.1:0-10258 GCA_045119575.1 Acutalibacteraceae bacterium | reverse complement strand
GAACACAGCAGTTAAGCTCATCAGTGCCGAAAATACTTTGGTGGTGACGCCACGGGAAGATAGGGCGATGCCGACACAACTTAAAAAGCCAACCGTTTCGGTTGGCTTTTTCTTTTTTTATTTTTACGGATTGCATATCTTACAGCCGGAATAGCCTTCATTTATTAATTCCGACTTGCTTTTGGTGGTAACCTTTTTATTTTTCTCGCTTATTGTTTCTACGCTTGAACAGTTGGGCAAATGGAATTTCTTTGAACCTGTATTAAGCACGTATTCGGTATCGGAATTATCCTCGATTTGCTCGGTTTTTCCGGCTAGGGCGCTTTCTCCCGTTGCGTAATTAAGGACAATACCCGGCTGAACATTATACACATAAACGTTAAACATAATTCCGTCGCCGTTATCCTCAACCGATTTTGCCTCTAATTGCACGCCGCTTGCAAGCAAGTTTTCGCCCTCGAAAATCGGCGTTACACGGTAAAGAACGTGATTTTCGGTTTCTTTTACATAGTCGGCTATCATGTTCTCAAAGGGCAACATTCCCTCAACATTAAGATATCTTGTACCCGTAATTAAATTGCGTTGGTTGGCGTTTTCGCCCGTAAGCTGAAACCCGATTAAATGGCAACGGTTATAAAGATATTTTCCGTCGACATTTTCGTATTTAACCGTATGCCAACCGGTGGGCTTTACCTGACCGATGTTTCCCCTTTCCTCGGTAGGCATTATATCTCTGCCAACGCAGGCTATTACGGCCGTACAGCGGCCAAGTTCGTCCAATTCGCCGTAGTATTCATAGGATTCGGTAACCAAATCGCCGTCGCTGAAATCGGGAATGTTTTCGTTTAAGGCGACAAAGGGCGTTTCTCCGTCAAATTCGGGAATATGATTAATATCCGACGGTGTTTCCAAATAGGCGCTTGACGGGTCGTTTAACGGAGTATTTGACGCGGTATCAACGTAAATTTCGCCGCAACCGAAAAACATGACGCATATACACAATATCAGCGGTATAAGTTTAAATATAAAACGGTTCATCCATATATCTCCTCGGTAATTTTTTCGTGTGAATTGCCGCTGAATTCAGTGACGCTTACGCATTTAAGTCCGCTAACGGCGGCGTTTTTAGGAAATTTAAAATCGGACGGATATTTTCGGTTCCAGTAATAGATTGTTACTTGGCTTACAGCCGAAATATGCTCGGTTATATCGACGTTTTCAACGAAGCAATAGTCGTTATCCCCCGCCTCACTTAAAAAATTGTCGCAAATTTTAAGCTTATCGGTTTTGTCCGCAAAAAGTTTCGCCGAATATTCGTTTAAATATAGAACATCATCCTTCAAAAGGTCGATAATTCGGTCGGTAACGGCTTTATCGGAGCTTACTCGCCGTTTGTTGAACATCATGCCGCAGTTGTCGTCAATACAAACTATAATTCTCATAAGAAAATTTCCTTTCGGTAAAAATTAGGCACGGAAAAATCCGTGCCTAAAAATTATTATTCAGCTACTCTTATAATACCCATAGGGGTTTGCTCATGCGACTGGCCAAGGGGGTTGTCCTTTAAAATGCGTACCATTAAATCGCAATCAATTGACGCAGGATATGCGCCCAAAATGTTTCCGCCCAAATCGTTTATATCGGTGATAATTACGCCGACACCGCCGAGAGCCTTGCTTACGTCCTCGGCAACAACCTCCGGCTCAGCGGGAGCAAGAGATACACATTCGTTATACGGCGGCAAGGTGCAGTCGCAGGGGCCGTCAATAGCTCTTGCCTTTTCGCCCGCAATTCGGTAAAACCAGCCGCGCTTGCCTATAAGCTTGCCGATAGCGGAAATAAAAGCGGCGAAAAGAATACGCATTGTACCACATTCACGAAGCGCCATTTCCATAGTTTCGGGCATAGCAAGTCCGATTCCGTAGGGCGTTTTAAGAACAAATTTGCAAAGCAGCTTAGCAAGGGGGCGAGGTTTAATATCCTTAATCGGGATGGCGCGGCCTTGAGTACAGCCGACAATTTTTTCGGTGATGAAAAGAATGTCGTTCTCCTCAATAAGCGGCTTCGCATACTGCTCACAAACGCCGACAATAGTATCTTTATCGGTTATAACATGAGTTTTTATGGCAAGACGACGGTAATTAACGCCGTCAACCTCGATAATTTCGTTTTTAGAATCGTTTACTACAAATCCGTCCATTTTTTCTACCTCACTAATCAATATCCAAGACTTTCGTCCATAATTATTACCTTTATTCTGTCCTTTACACGCTGGTTTGACATAACAACAAAATTACAGCAAATGCGAGACGGCGAATTGCAATCCATACATTCCCCCGTTTTTGAACAAGGCGTATCGCAAGACAAACGAACAGTATTCGCCGGCGCCGCAATTTTACGCACACGCTCTTTTGCGGCGTCAAGGTCGCTTACAATCTTGTTAACGCCGACGACGACCACTACGCTTTTCGGCCCGTAAATCATAGCCGCAACACGGTTCCCGTTACCGTCTACATTATATAAACATCCATCCTCGGTAACGGCGTTCGTTCCCGCAAAATATACGTCACTGTCAAATGCGGCAACCATGCATTTACGCCTATCGCCCGTTTCACGGTCAAAGTAGGTAATATCGTCTCTACCGCGAAGCCATGAAAAAACGCCAAGCTCCTCAAGCGTCATTGAGCCGCCGTTAGCTACGGTCGCTCCCGCAGGTACAAGCTCGCTCAATAAAGCGAACAACTCGTCCCTTGACCTAACGTGATAGCCTTTCATATTACGTTTTTCGAGGTTTTTTATAATTTTATCGACTCGCTTATCAAACACAGCCTTTAATCCGTTGTCCATTATATCCCTCGTTTTCATCATAATAAAAAATTATATCACTTATTTTACAATATGTCTATAATTAATTACTTTGTTAATTTTTTAACTAACTTTTTGCTTCAAAAAATGTTTTTTCAAAAAAGATTGTTAATTTTGTGTCAATCCTATTGACTTTTTTGTCGATAGAGCATATAATAGGACATACGTTTATTTTTTAGGATATTTTTTAGGAGGAAAAAATCATGTCAAGAGTTTACAATTTCAGCGCAGGTCCGTCTATGCTCCCCGAAAAGGTACTTAAAACAGCAGCAGACGAAATGCTCGATTATAAGGGTTCAGGTCAGTCGGTTATGGAGATGTCTCACCGCTCCAAAACCTATCAAGCTATATTCGACGAGACAGAGGCTCTGCTCCGCGAAGTTATGAATATCCCCGACAACTACAAGGTTCTTTTTTTACAGGGCGGCGCTTCTACTCAGTTCGCTATGATTCCCCTAAACCTTATGAACAAGAACAACAAGGCCGATTTCGTTATCACCGGTCAGTGGGCTAAGAAGGCTTACAAAGAAGCAGCCCGTTACGGCGCCGCTAACGTTGTTGCCTCGTCCGAGGACAAGGTTTTCTCTTATATTCCGAAGCTCGACAAGGCTAACTTCACGCCCGACGCCGATTATTTCCACATCTGCATGAACAACACCATTTACGGTACAAAGTGGAACACTCTTCCCGAAACCGGTGACGTTCCCCTCGTAGCCGATATTTCAAGCTGCATCCTTTCCGAGCCGATTGACGTTACTAAATTCGGCATGCTTTACGCAGGCGCTCAGAAAAACATGGCCCCCGCCGGCGTTACCATCGTAATTATCCGCGAGGATCTTCTTGGCAACGCTATGGATTTCTGCCCGACCATGCTTAAATATGTTACCCATTCCGAAAACGGCTCTATGTTCAACACACCGCCCTGCTACTGCATTTATGTAGCTAAGCTCGTTCTTGAATGGGTTAAGAACGACATCGGCGGCCTTGAAAAGATGAAGGAGCTTAACGAAAAGAAGGCTAAGCTGCTTTATGATTTCCTTGATTCCAGCGAAATGTTCAAGGGCACAGTTGTTCCCGAAGACCGTTCGCTCATGAATGTTCCGTTCGTTACCGGCAACGACGAGCTTGACGCTAAGTTCGTTAAGGAGTCCACCGCAGCAGGCTTCGTTAACCTTAAAGGTCACCGCTCGGTCGGCGGCATGAGAGCTTCCATCTATAACGCTATGCCTATTGAGGGCGTTGAAAAGCTCGTTGAGTTCATGAAGGCTTTTGAAGAAGCTAACAAATAATTTTTTCAGGAGAAATTATAATGTACAATATTACCACTCTTAACAAGATTTCTAAAATCGGTCTTGACCGTTTTAACGATAACTACAACTGCGCCGACGAGCATGAAGCTCCCGACGCAATTATGGTTCGTTCGGCTTCCATGCATGAAATGGAAATGCCCAAATCCTTGCTCGCCATCGCCCGCGCAGGTGCAGGCGTAAACAACATTCCTTGCGACAAATGTGCTGAACAGGGTATCGTTGTTTTCAACACCCCCGGCGCAAACGCAAACGCCGTTAAGGAGCTTGTTCTTGCCGGTTTGCTTATGTGCAGCCGTAAGGTTGTTCCTGCCATTGACTGGGCCAAAACCTTAAAGGGCAACGGCGCCGAAGTAGGCAAGATGGTTGAAAAGGGCAAGGGCGCTTTCGCAGGTCCCGAAATTATGGGCAAAAAGCTCGGCGTTATCGGTCTTGGCGCTATCGGTATCCTTGTTGCTAACGCTGCTTACTCTCTTGGCATGACCGTTTACGGTTACGACCCCTATCTTTCGGTTGACGCCGCTTGGAAGCTTTCACGTCATATTAATCATTCGGCCGATTTAACGGAAATTTTCAAGGAATGTGATTATATTTCGGTTCACGTTCCTCTTACTCCCGATACAAAAGGCTTCATCAACGAAAGCTCAATAGCTACCATGAAGGACGGCGTTCGTATTCTTAACTTCGCCCGCGGCGACTTGGTTGACAGCGCCGCTATCATCAACGCGCTCGGTTCGGGCAAGGTTGCCGCTTACGTAACCGATTTCCCGAGCGACGACGTTATCGGCGTTGACGGCGTTATTGCTATCCCCCACCTCGGCGCTTCTACCGGCGAAAGCGAAGAAAACTGCGCTGTTATGGCGGCTGACGAAATTAAGGAATACCTTGAAAACGGTAATATAATTAACTCGGTTAACATGCCGAACGTTACTATGCCCCGTTCTACCGCTGTTCGTATTTGTGTAATTCACAACAACATCCCGAACATGCTTACACAAATTTCGGGCATCGTTTCCGAAAGCAATATCAACATCGAAAAGCTCAACAATCAATCCAAGAAGGACTACGCTTACACCGTTCTTGACGTTGAAAACATTGACGACGCCGCTATCGAAAAGATTAAGGCTATCGACGGCGTTATCAGAGTTAGAGTTATTAAGTAATTTTACAGTCTATATGTTATCCCCCTGCGCTTTAAGGCACAGGGGGGATTTTTATTTATCATCCCTTTGTGTTATACGGAATTTATAATAATATAAAAAAACCGCCTCAAAAGGCGGTTTTTTACAGCTTGGATTTAGTCAATTTTTATTTTACAGGGGCGTTGGCGCAGTTGAAACCGTCATCTGTATAGTAATATACCCAATCGCCGATTACACAGCATATATGGGGATAGCTTTCTTCCTTAAATGTGAGCACATGCTCAAAGCCGTTGTTGCCCTTCGCTCTGTAAAGTTGGTAATCGCCGCCCGAAATAACGGTATAATATGCGTTTGAGTCCTTATCATGGGCGTAATCCATTCCGACGTCCATGGCCGGATACGGGCCGAAATATCCCGAAATCGGGTCGCCCGTTTCAAGATAATATCCGTATGTCTCGCCCGAATAAATATAGAAAATTTCTTTTCCTGCGACCGCGAACACGTCATCAACGTTAGGGTTAGTTATATAAAAAGTCTTAATTTTTGTAGGCTCGCCGCCCGAAAAACGCATAAGCGAAATACTATCACTTGTGTAAGAATCCGAGTCGAAGCCGTCGGCGTTCAAGTAATAAATATTGCCGTTAAAATATTGGTACGACCAAGCATATTCGACGTTCAGCACAGAATTGTCGTTTGGGTCGACAACCTCTAAGGAAACGGGTCTTACGTCAGAAACAAAATCGGTTATTACCAGCTTTCCCTCGTACATACGTGCGAGCTTAGCGCTGCCGTATTCTTTTTTGGTGTTTCCCTTATAATCATATGCCATGATTACCGAGCCCCACCATTCGTCTTCGTCTTCTTTGGTTTCCATGAAAATCGTGTTTTCGTTCGCGCCGCAAACCGAATAAAGCGGATTAACCGTAAATAAAACCGTTGCCGTTTTTGTTATTATGTCAAAGGACAAAACATCGCCGTCGTTATCAACGGTTATTATTTTTTTGCCGTTTGTCGCCATGCCGTTATTTTCTTTGAAATCAGCCTCATAAAGCGTTTCGATTTCGCCGTTTTCGGCGGAAACCAAAGCATTTTCAGTTATCGCATAAACACGGTTTCCGATATTAACCGCACTACCGCTTGTATACGGTATCGACGAAGGCGTAGAGTCGGCAACCGTTTGTTTATCGTCCGATTGAGGTTTTTTTGGCGTAATATTATATACAAAACATGATGAAAAAGAACAAATCACAGTTATAATCAAGGCAAAACAAAA
Source organism: Acutalibacteraceae bacterium (assembly GCA_045119575.1). GTDB lineage: Bacteria > Bacillota > Clostridia > Oscillospirales > Acutalibacteraceae > UMGS1976. The sequence continues at coordinate 3,671 of JBGVDX010000119.1, read as the reverse complement.
AAGCGCTTTTACGAATTTTTTCATATTAACCCTCAAAAGTAATTATATTTATATTATTACATACAAAACGCCCAAACGCAACAAAAAAAGACCGCTTATCGGATACACTTCGTAAGGAAGGTGCCTCAAGGCGGTCTTTTGGTATTATTAAGTAAAAGCGCTGTTTTTAGAACAAGCCGCTAATTTTGCCGTTTTCGTCGACGTCGATTTTTTCGGCGGCGGGAACCTTCGGCAGTCCCGGCATGGTCATGATATCGCCGGTAAGAACGACGATGAAGCCCGCTCCGGCGGAAACACGAACGTTTTTAACCGTAACGGTGAAATTTTCGGGGGCGCCGAGCTTAGTTTGGTCGTCGGAGAAGGAATATTGTGTCTTTGCAATGCAAATCGGGCATTTATCAAAACCGAGCGCAGTCAGGCGGTCAATTTCTTTCTTCGCCTGCGGCGTTACGTTAATACCGTCGCCGCCGTAAATACGCTTAACAACGGTAGTAATCTTTTCCTCAATGGTTCCGTCAAGGTCATAGGAGAAGGTGAAATCGCCCTTTTCCTCGTCGCAAAGGCGAACAACCTCTTTGGCAAGCTCCTCGCCGCCCTTGCCGCCTTCCGCCCATACGTTAGAAAGGACAACGTTTACGCCGATTTCCTTGCATTTATTGATGATAAGGTCGATTTCGGCGTCGGTGTCGGTCGGGAAACGGTTAACGGCAACAACCGAGGGAAGTTTATAAACATTCTTGATGTTAGAAACATGACGCAGTAAGTTGGGGATACCCTTTTCAAGCGCCTCAAGGTTTTCCGAGCCGAGGTCGCTTTTTGCAACGCCGCCGTGCATTTTAAGGGCGCGAATTGTAGCGACAATAACAACGGCGTCAGGGTTAAGACCGGCCATACGGCACTTAATATCAAGGAATTTTTCGGCGCCGAGATCAGCTCCGAATCCGGCCTCGGTAATAGCGTAGTCGCCGAGCTTCATAGCCATTCTTGTGGCGATAACCGAGTTACAGCCGTGAGCAATATTAGCAAAGGGGCCGCCGTGGATAAAGGCAGGGGTACCCTCTAAAGTTTGGACAAGGTTCGGCTTAAGCGCATCCTTGAGCAAGGCGGTCATAGCGCCGACAGCCTTTAAATCGCCCGCGGTTACCGGCTTTTCGTCATATGTATAGCCGACAATTATACGGGAAAGGCGCTCTTTAAGGTCGGTAATAGACTTTGAAAGGCAGAAAACAGCCATAATTTCCGACGCAACGGTAATATCGTAGCCGTCCTCACGGGGAGTACCGTTAACTCTGCCGCCAAGGCCGTCGGTAACAAAGCGAAGCTGACGGTCGTTCATATCGACACATCGTTTCCACGTAATTCTACGGGGGTCAATATTAAGCGAATTGCCTTGATAAATATGGTTATCTAACATAGCGGCAAGCAAATTGTTCGCCGCACCGATTGCATGGAAGTCGCCCGTAAAATGAAGGTTTATGTCCTCCATAGGAACAACTTGGGCATATCCGCCGCCGGCCGCGCCGCCTTTTACGCCGAAAACGGGGCCGAGAGACGGTTCACGCAACGCAACAACGACATTTTTGCCGATTCTTTTAAGTCCATCGGCAAGGCCGATAGTTGTTGTTGTTTTACCCTCGCCGGCAGGGGTCGGAGTGATAGCGGTAACGAGGATAAGCTTGCCGTTTTTGCGATTGCTTTCGTTTAAAAGAGCGTAATCAACCTTTGCTTTATATCTGCCGTACTGTTCGATATATTTTTCATCAACGCCGGCAACCTTGGCAATTTCGGTAATCGGCTGCATTTCCACCGACTGGGCAATTTCGATATCGCTTCTCATTTTTAACACTCCTTTACGCCTGTTTATTAGAGGTTTTGAGCATTACGTCGTGGGCGCCGCCCTCAACAATGCTTACAGAGGAAACAAGGGTGAGTCTTGCCTTTTCCTGCAACTCGGGGATACTTAAAGCGCCGCAGTTGCACATGGTCGAACGTACCTTTGCAAGAGTCTGCTGAACATTATCGGAAAGCTTACCTGCGTACGGCACATAGGAGTCAACGCCTTCCTCAAACGAGAGTTTAGATGCTCCGCCGAGGTCGTAACGCTGCCAGTTTCTGGCTCTGTTAGAGCCTTCGCCCCAATACTCTTTCATAAGGGTGCCGTTTACGTTGACCTTTGCAGACGGGCTTTCCTCAAAACGGGCAAAATAACGTCCGAGCATGATAAAATCGGAGCCCATTGCAAGAGCAAGTGTAATATGATGATCGTGAACAATACCGCCGTCGGAGCAAACGGGAATGTAAACTCCTTTTTCCTCAAAGTATTCGTCACGGGCTTTACAAACCTCGATAAGGGCGGTAGCCTGTCCGCGTCCGATACCCTTGGTTTCGCGGGTGATACAAATGGAGCCGCCGCCGATACCGACCTTGATAAAGTCGGCGCCGCAATCGGCAAGGAAACGGAAGCCTTCGGCGTCAACAACGTTACCTGCGCCGATTTTTACCGTATCACCGTAATTTTCGCGTACCCATTCGATGGTGCGCTTCTGCCACTCGGAAAAGCCTTCGGACGAGTCGATACAAAGGACATCAGCACCCGCCGCAATAAGGGCAGGAATACGCTCCGCATAGTCACGGGTATTAATACCTGCACCTACGACATAACTTTTATTTTGGTCAAGTAATTCGTGGGGATTTTTCTTGTGTTGGTCGTAGTCCTTACGGAAAACAAAGGAACGGAGACGACCGTTTTTATCAACAATCGGGAGAGAGTTGAGTTTATGATCCCAAATAATATCGTTAGCTTCCTTAAGGGTTGTTCCCTCGGGAGCGGTTACAAGCTTTTCAAGCGGAGTCATAAAGGTGCTTACCTTTTCGTCACGGTCCATACGGCTTACGCGGTAGTCACGACCGGTAACAATACCTACAAGCTTTCCTTCGCAGGTGCCATCCTCGGTAACGGCAACGGTTGAGTGACCGGTACGTTCCTTAAGCTCCAAAACATCGGCAAGAGTTTGGTCAGGGCGAATATTAGAGTCGCTTTTTACAAAGCCGGCTTTATAACCCTTTACCTTTGCGACCATAGCAGCCTCGTCCTCGATAGACTGGGAGCCGTAGATGAACGCAACGCCGCCCTCTTGAGCCAAAGCAACCGCCAAGCGGTCGTCAGATACCGCCTGCATGATAGCGGAAACAAGCGGTACATTCATGGAAATAGAAGGCTCTTCGCCTTTCTTAAACTTTACCAGCGGCGTTTTAAGAGAAACGTTAGCGGGGATACATTCGCTGGACGAATATCCCGGTACTAAAAGGTACTCGTTAAACGTATGTGACTGTTCCTTGAAAAAATAAGCCATTGATTTTTCCTCCCGATTTTTTATGTAAAATTAAAATTAAATACCGTGTCTTATATAGAAAACGGACAGACCCACCCCATAAAAGTGAATCTGCCCAGACGGTCGGCAAAAGTATAAACGTTTCCCGTTTCATTGTGTTAAATCACATACCGTCAGTTGCGGAAAACCCTTATTAGTGATAGTTTAACATATCGCCAATAAACAGTCAATGCATTTTTATTATAATTTAGTTTATACTTAAGAAAAAATATTGTCGAAATTTATCAAAAATACTTTCTTAGGTTAAATCGATCGACAAATTCAAACCGCTTTTCGAGG
>JBGVDX010000118.1:0-8154 GCA_045119575.1 Acutalibacteraceae bacterium | reverse complement strand
GCAACCGGTAAAACCAATTTTATGAAAAAAGATTATGAGACAATCGGTTTCGATTACGAAAAAGAAATTGTACCATATAATATGGCACAGGGTAAAATGACGCTTAAACTTTTGAATGACTTGATTTCGCACGAACGATTCGGCATATTACTGCAATACATTAAACGATATAGAGATATTGCCAACGGCAATGATACTATGGCAATTTTGCAAGATTTTATGGTAGAATTGGAATCTCCGTTTACAGGTAAAATCTATGGCGGTAAAGAAGAAAATATGGAAATGATGAAAGAATTTTGTCTTCATATTGCGTCGAAGTATTTTGATGAAATCGTAAAAGATATTGTTACAGATTAGAGAATAGCAAAAGCGTGTGGCAATTTACTGCCGCACGCTTTCTTTCATCGTTATTATTCAATATTTTTTCTTTAAAAACTTTTTAACTTCCAAGATAAACTTTTTAGGAGTATTCAAGTTGTTCATATAATAAAAAACCGGTGACATAGCGTTGTCACCGATTTTTGTTATGCCGTTAAATGCACCACGTGGCAAATTCCGGGGATGCTTTCGCCTTGCTGGGACGAGGTTGTTGACATAAGCGCGCCCGTTGCGCAAAAAAGAACGTTTTTAAACTCGCCCTCTTCCATTTTTCTTAAAATATATCCGCAAAGCATACTTGCCGAACAGCCGCAACCCGAGCCGCCCGCATGAACGTCCTGCTTTTCAAGGTCGAATATCATCATACCGCAGTCCTTATGCACCCGTGAAATGTCAATTGCCGTGCCGATTAAAAGCTCGTGCAATAACTGCGACCCTACGGTACCTAAATCGCCCGTTACAATCATGTCATAGTCGGAGGGCTCGGTCTCGGTCGCGTCCAAATAACGCGATATGGTGTCCGCGGCGGCAGGCGCCATGGCGGCGCCCATGTTGTTGGCATCGGTTTGGCCGAGGTCGGTGATTTTGCCGAGTAAGATGTCCGAAATCCTGACCTTGCCGCTTTTTCCGACGATGACCGCTCCCGACCCGCAAACTGTCCATTGAGCCGACGGTGTCCGCTGGCCGCCGTAATCGACGGGTGTGCGAAACTGACGCTCGGCGGTACAAAAATGGGACGACGTAACGGCGGCGGCTTTGTCGGCGGCTCCGCTGTTAACGGCAAGCGACGCCATGGAAAGCGATAGCGACATGGTGGAGCAAGCGCCGAAAAGCCCGACAAAGGGAATACCGAATTCACGCAAGCCGAATGTTGAGCTTATGCTTTGATTTAAAAGGTCGCCCGCGTAAAGAATGTCAATGTCGCTCGCCTCAAGTCCGCCTTTTTTCAGCGCCGTGTGAAGCGCCTTTTGCTGTAATCCGCTTTCTTCCTTTTCCCATGAGCAACCGTCGGGGGACGGCGACATATCAACGCAGTCGAAATATGCCGCAAAGGGGCCTTCGCCCTCCTTTTTGCCTACCGCCGCGGCGTAGGAAACGATAAACGGCGAATTATCAAGAAGAATTATTCCGTTTTTGCCCTTTTTAGCCATGTTAAAGCACCCCTATTACATAATAAATAACGCCGTAAATAACCGAAAACAGCGTTCCGAAAACAATAACGGGCCCCGCAACGGCGAACATTTTTGCGCCAACGCCCGTAATTTGACCCTCGCTTTTAAATTCAATTGCGGGCGAAGCAACCGAGTTTGCAAATCCCGTAATCGGGACAAGAGCACCTGCGCCTGCGAATTTTCCGATTTTCTCCCAAACGTGCAACCCTGTAAGGAAGGCCGTTATCGCAACTAGTGTAACCGAAACGGCCGTTCTTGCCTCCTGCCCAAACATTCCGCACATGGAATAGATGTTAAAAAGAAGCTGGCCGAACGTGCATATAGTGCCTCCCGTAAAAAATGCGCAAACGCAATTTCTGAACCACGGAGAGGGCGGAGTGGCCTTTTTTGTCATTTTATCGTACTGTTTTTTTGAAACGCTCATAAATTTTACCTCCTGCTTTTGATGTTATTTTGTCCGTAACCTGACGATTTATGAACTTTTCGGGCAAGATAAAATTATGATTGAAATTAAAAACATGACAAAAATTTATCGGTCGGGTGTGAAGGCGCTCGACGACATATCTTTTACGGTGTCTGACGGAGAGCTTACGGCGATAATCGGACGTTCGGGTTCGGGCAAATCAACCCTTATGAATATTCTCGGATGTCTTGACACGCAGACCTTTGGCGAGTATTATCTAAACGGGGAGAATGTTTCCGATTTAAAGGTTTCGGAACTTGCCAGAGTAAGAAATCGGTCAATCGGTTTCGTTTTCCAAAATTATAATCTTATTCCGTCGTTAACCGCGCTTGAAAATATCCGCCTGCCGCTTGTTTACCGAGGTATCGGTGCCGAGGAAGCCCACCGCCGTGCGATAAGCTCGCTGGAAAGAGTGGGGCTGAAAAAACTCGCCGACCGTTTTCCGCGCGAAATGTCGGGAGGTCAGCAACAACGTATCGCAATCGCAAGGGCGGTTGCCGCCGACCCGCCGCTTATTTTGGCCGACGAGCCTACGGGCAACCTTGACGGAGGTATCCGAGACGAGATAATGGATATTTTCCACGAAATGAACGGTTGCGGACGTACCGTAGTGCTGATTACCCACGACGATAAGGTGGCGCAGTCGGCGAAGCGGGTGCTTACAATTAATAATGGGCATTTAAGCTGAAAATAACACCGAAAGGGAGATATATAATGTATAAGGATTTATTAAAACTTAAAAGCGGAACCGATATCCGCGGCGTAGCGCTTGAGGGCGAGCCTAATCAGCCCGTCCAGCTAACCGATAAAACGGTTTACGCTATTGCCCGCGCGTTTGCGAAATGGGTTTCCGACAAATACGGAAAAACCGATTTAACCGTAGCCGTGGGCAGAGATTGCCGCTTATCGGGCGAGCGTATCGAGGGTCAGGTTGTTTCGGCGCTTTGCGATTCGGGCTTTTCGGTTATACGTTGCGGACTTTGTACAACGCCCGCCATGTTTATGACGACGGTGCTGAAAGATTGCGACGCCGCTATTTCGATTACCGCTTCTCATCACCCATATAATCGAAACGGACTTAAATTTTTTGTCCGTGAAGGCGGACTTGAGGGTGCCGACATATCCGACATACTGAACATAACCCTTTCGGGAGATACAATTTCGGGCGACGGTAAGGTTGACGACTGCGCTTTCCTTGACGAATATGCCGCATATTTGCGCAAACTTATTTGTGATGGGCTCGGCGCCGCCGAGAACGATAAACCCTTGTCGGGGCTTAAGTTTGCCGTTGACGCAGGCAACGGCGCCGGCGGATTTTATGCCGAAAAGGTGCTTTCGCCCCTTGGCGGAGACGTTTCGGGCAGTATTAACCTTGAACCCGACGGCTCCTTCCCAAACCATATCCCCAACCCCGAAAACGAATATGCTATGGAATGTGCTTGCAAGGCTACTGTTGCCGCGGGCGCCGACCTCGGCATAATTTTCGATACCGACGTTGACCGTGCCGGTGCCGTAGGCGCCGACGGCGAAGAAATCAACCGTAACCGCTTGGTTGCCCTCGCCTCCGTGCTTGCTTGCGAAGACTGTGCGGGCGGTACAATCGTTACCGACTCGATAACCTCAAGCGGACTTAAGGAATTTATCGAAAACGAGCTTCACGCTAAGCATTACCGTTATCGCAGAGGCTACAAAAACGTTATCGACAAGGCGGTTGAGCTTTGTAATTCGGGCGAAATTGCTCCTCTTGCCATTGAAACAAGCGGTCACGCCGCCTTCCGCAGCAACTATTTCCTTGACGACGGCGCTTATCTTGTAACACGCATTGTTATTAAGCTCGCCGAACTCAGAAAAGAGGGAAAGACCATATCCGACCTTATTTCGGCGTTGCGTGAGCCCGTTGAACGCAAGGAAATCCGTTTTAATATCACCGAAAGCGACTTCCGCCCCGTCGGCGAGCGAGTTATCGCCGAGCTTGAAGCCTTTGCCGCGGCTCATGACGGTTGGCATATCGCCGATGACAACCGCGAGGGTATTCGCGTAAGCTGCGACGAGGCAAAGGGCTGGTTCTTGCTTCGCCTGTCGGTGCACGACCCCGTAATGCCTATGAATTTTGAAAGCGACACCGTGGGCGGAGTTCAAAAGATGATAAATTCGCTGACCGAGTTCTTTAAAAATCAGTCAGGACTCGATATAACAACTTTTAAGTGAAAAAGGGTCGATTAAAGGCTAAATTTTTGCTATTTAATTGAACTTAGGTGAAACTTTTTGGTTGTTTTCACAAATATATTAATTTTTTTCGTATCATTTTACATTGACATTGGGTGCTTAAAAAGTGTATAATTACGACGTATAGTAGAATAGTAGTATGCTATCATACGCTAAAAATCGTTAAATCTCTCTTTCAAAAAGGGAGGTTTGGCGGTGCTCGTGTCTATATAATATGTAAGAGCAGTGTTTTTAGCATATTATTATTTTGGCAAATTAATTTCCCGTAAAGGAGAAACAAAACTATGAAAATGTCAAAAAGAATCCTGGCACTTGTAGCAACATTAGTCATGGTCGCTACCATGTTCTCTTGTGCTATTTCTGTCAGCGCGTCTGGAAACCTTGCTAAAATCGGCGACACCGAATACGCAACGCTCCAGGCTGCACATGACGCGGCAAAAGCAGGCGACACGATCGTCATGCTTGGCGACGTTGATGTCTACTTAAATGTAAAAAAAGACATCATACTTGACCTGAACGGTTACACGCTTTCCAGCGCTAACGGCGGCGGCGACGTAATCACTCTTGAAAACGGAAATATCACCGTATACGATAATTCCGAAGCAAAAACAGGTAAAGTATTATCAAGTTATAATAATGACAAAAACCAATACGAGCCTACTCTTATTTGGTCCAAGAATTCCCAAAAAAAGGCTACCATTTACGGCGGCTACTGGACTACCAATGCGGATGTATACCCCAACGGCGGTAACTTGTTTGGCGCTAACGTAATTATCTATGGCGGTAAATTTGCCTATGATAAAACTTCCGCATATCACAAAAGAATTTTCTGCACCGATTACTCCGTTACTCTCTATGGCGGTAACTTTAACGATAACTCGTATACACTTCCGTCAGGATATACATACGACGAGCAGGAAGACGGTACATGGGATGTAATTCTTGAGACTAACCCCGATAACCTTCTTGCCGGTTACGAGACTGAGTATTTCAGCAAGTTCTATGACTATTCCGGTACCTTCTATTTCAAGGATAAGGTTGACGCAAACGGCGTATACCAGAAATGGGCCGTTAAAGGCTACAACGACGGCTCCTTTGTTCAGGAAGATGGTCGTACCGTTGCAACTACTAACACAACCAACCTCTATTTGACAACCGTTGACGATTACTGTTTAGATGGCGGCTTTACGTTCACTATTGGTAACTCGTCCGACTATATTGTCGAAAACTATATCGAAGCTTATAGCTTTGGCGACCTTAAGTTCCAAACTGTAGGTACCGGCAACGGCTGCAGATATGAACTTTACGACCGTAATAATCTTATTGCTTATGCTAACTATACTACAAGCTTGGTAAAGTACCCCGTTAAAACAATTACTTTGGCTAATGGCATGCTTACTGTTAGTACAGACAAATCTCCGTTCAACACAACCTCATGGACTCTTGCTGACGGAACTGACGGCGGCACATCCATTGACGTTTCAAATGTAAACATGAGCGGCAAGGTTGTAATTTTCAAAAATGACCAGGGCGCGGTTGGAAATCAGTATCCTTTCTGGGGATTCTCCTTAACCGGTAAGCTTCTCTACCAGACCGTTACTGAATTCAACCTCTATCTTGCTAACATCGACCCGAACGATGAAGCTGCAGTTGCAAAGGGTACATCCCTCAGAGCATTAGCTGCAAGCATTTCTCCTCTGGTTGACGAAGCTCTTGTTGAAGTAGCTTCCGGCGGTATAGAATGTACCGAACATAACTACAAGTACGCAGGTACTACTGCAACCTGTACCGAAGACGGTAAAAGCATCTACGCTTGTAAATACTGCGGCGCTTCCTACACCGAAGCTGACACAGCTACAGGCCACCAATATAGCTATACCACCACAGCAACCTGTACCGAAGACGGTACCCGCACCTATGTCTGCGACAAGTGCGATGATACATATACCGAGGCAGAGGCTGCTTTTGGTCACGTTGAAGATGCTAAAACTGAAAACTATGTAGAGACTGTTACCTGTCTTACCTGCAAAGATACTATTTCAAAGACCTATCTTGGCAGAGATACTAAGTACAAGCTCACTTCTACTGACCTCAACTTAAAGAATACATTTACATTTAGCTCTCTTGAGTTCTACGTTGGTGACGACGTTACTCCTGACGGCGCCGTTACCGGACAGACCTTTACCTACACTATGGACGGTATTGATGTTACCGGTACAATCAACGATATCAGCTTCGAGCTTAACGGCTCTCTTGTGCATCGTGTAACCGGCGTTGCCTACACCTTTACAGAGGCTGGCAAGTACTACATTTACGGTACTCTTACTAACGTTACCGACGCTGACGGTAAAGCTTACCCCGACCAGAAGGTTCAGATGGGCGTAATTAAAGTTCGCGACTTCATCTTTGTTGACGCTCCGAAGCGTAGCGGCGTTATTGCTTACGGTGATAACGGCGACCGCAGCACTCCGGTTAGCCTTGACAACGTAGTTCTCGGCAAAACTTCTACTAACGCTTTCGGCCTTACTGTTAACGACGTAGTTACTGATACCCTCTACTACGGTGACCAGATTAGAGCTAACGGCTGGTGGCAAGATTACACCAATTACCAAATTACTATTGACGGCGTTCTTTATAGAGGTAAGGTTACAAGAATTACCTATAAAAATGCTTACACCGGTAAACAGTATGGCGTAGGTTCCGAATGGAACGGAAACGCCGGCGGTAATAACATTTACTGGAGAAGCATTAATGAAACAGGCGTTTGGTACCTCTATGGTCAGATTGAAGCTGTTACATCTGTAGAAGATGGAACTTCTTACGGCAGCGTCCTCTACAATATTCCGCTTGGTACTATTAACGTAGTAACATACCAGGGCGATACCCATATCCACGATTATGACGGTAAAGCTACAAAGGAACCGACCTGTACCGAAACAGGTATAATGCACTACACCTGCGAATGTGGCGAAGATGATTACTACGAAGATATCGCAGCTCTTGGCCATAATTACGGTAGCGAAGTTACTACCGAACCCACCTGTAAAGAAACAGGTATCGAAACCTTCACATGTACACGTTGTGGCGACGTATACACAGAAACCCTCGACGTAGTTGACCACGACTATGTAGCCGGCTACTGCCGCTTCTGCGGTATCCGTGAGATTTACACTCCGAACGCAGCTCAGTGGGCGCTCAAGTTCGTTGACGCTGACGGTAATGTTATCAACAACGTTACTACCGCTAACGGCGAATTCTGGATGGTAGTTTCTCTTACCGATTACGCCGACCTTATCGGCAACATGAATAAGGTTACCGCTGACGGCGCAACCGATACAATTAATAGCACCTACGACCGCACAATCGCATTTGCTACCACCCTTATCTCTATGGACGGTACTAAGGTTGTCGGCGTTCGTGAAAACGGCAAAATCGTTTACAGCACACCTTACGATGGCGCTACTATCATTAGCAACTATGATGCTAAGGACGGCCTCCTCAAGGTAGTATTCCAGTCTGACAACAACGCAGGTTGTGACTTCTCTGTTGGCGCAGCTGATCTTGCTGCAAACGACGGCGAACTCTTCAGAATTAAGCTCACCAGCACTCTTGAAGAGGCAGGCGAGTTTGACATCAAGGTTGTAGAGCAGAGCGCACTTGTTTCCTCTTCTGTTGCCCTTGTTAACAAGCCGACAGCAGGCGCTTGGGAAACCGGAATCAGCTACACTTCCGCTCTTGAATTTGACGTTCGCGGCTACGACACCATCTACAACATGGCTGTTGAAGTTGAAGAAGCACCTGCAGAGCCGATTTACGACGAAGCATTCAAGCCGGCATCTGCAAACGTAGTGTTTGAAAGTGACTACACAATCAGATTTACCGTTAAGACCGCTGTATACAACAAGTACAAGAACG
>JBGVDX010000117.1:0-8790 GCA_045119575.1 Acutalibacteraceae bacterium | reverse complement strand
TCGCTTTTACTGCGTTCGGATTCGGTTATGTTGCCGTAATGGTTTCAAATTCGGTAACGCCGCCTGTTTCTTCGATGTTTGCGGCGCTGTCCATAACGCTATTCATAACGGAAAACTTTTCGGCGCCGCCGCTCTTCGATTCCTTCATGGTATCGCGGTTACTAACCGTAATCGCCGTAATGCTCGCCGTTATAACCAGCAAAACCGACATACACGAAAAACCGATTTTCATAGCCTTCCGTTTTTTTGCGTTATGAGCGGCTATGCGCTTTTCAACGGCGCTTATTTGTTCTTCATACGTCCTCATAAACGAAATCCTCCTTTTCAAGAATTTTAGCAAGCGACTGTTTGGCGCGGTATGCAAGATTTTTAATCTGCTTTTCCTGTTTTCTCATGACGGCCGCCGCCTGATTGTACGACATTTCCTCAAAATAAATAAGGTGAAGCACCTCTCTGTAATCGTCATTAAGCTCGTTCAGCGCCTTATGTAACGCCTTTTTTTGCTCGCTTTTAAGTATTTCGCTGTCAAAATCCTGCTCGTCGTAGCCGCTTATATCGGTTATCGGCGTGTACTTGCGCCTTGCGGATTTACGGAGCCAGTCAAGAGACGTGTTTCGGGCGATAGTAAAAAGCCAAGTTTTAAAGCACCCGTTACCGTCATCGCGAAACCTTTTCCGTTTAATAATCAACTTAAAAATTGTGTCTGCGGCCAAATCCTCGGCGGTCATCAAATCGTGGACATACCCGTTTATAAACAAAATAAGGCTGTCGTTATATTCACGGACAATGTCTTCAATTCCGCTTTTGTCGCCGTTTAAATAACGGTTATATCCGCTTTGTCCGTCCGCCATATTGCCACTCCCTTCATCTATTTAACGTATAAAGCTTAAAAAAGTCTCACATAAAATCAAAAAAAGTGCCCCGACGGGAGCACTTTTTCTCCCGAAAACGGGATTTTGCAGTTTATTCAATTGAACCTAAACAGCTTTCGCCGTCAACCTCGGTAATTTTAACGTTTTTAATCTTACCGCAAAGGCTTTGGTCGGATTTAACCTTAACATATGTGTAATTCGGGGTATATCCGCCGATAAAACCGTCTTTTGCGGCCTCGAACAAAACGGGATAAACCCCGCCGACTTGGCTTTTAAGGAAATTTTTTTGGGTTTCGGCAACGGCTTCAATCATTTTCCGTGAACGTTCATGCTTCACGGCGTTCAAAACTTGGTCAGGGGATTTCGCCGCAACGGTACCTGCCCTGCGTGAATAGGCGAAAACGTGAGCGTGAGCAAAGCCGATTTCTTTTGCGAACGCGAGCGATTGATTAAATTCGTCGTCCGTTTCGCCCGCAAATCCGACCATAATATCGGTTGTTATTGCGGCGTTGTCGAAATTATTTCTTACGCGGGCAATAAGACGGCGGTAAAAGTCGCTGTCATAATGCCTGTTCATTCGCTTTAATGTAGCGTCGCAGCCCGACTGTAACGAAAAATGGAACTGGGGACAAAATTTCGGCTGTGCTTTAAGCCGTTTCATCATTTCGTCGGTGAAAATATCGGGTTCAAGCGAGCCGAGCCGAACTCGGTCAATTCCGTCCGATTCACAAACGGCGTCAACGGCGTCGCAAAGGGAGACGCCGATATCGTTTCCGTATGCGGAAAGATTAATTCCGACCAGTACGATTTCTTTGTGCCCCTTATCGGAGATTTCTTTAACCTCGTTGCGGATAACGTCGAGCGGCTTTGAACGCTCTCTGCCCCTCGCCGTCGGTATAATGCAATAGGAGCAAAAACGGTTGCACCCGTCCTGAATTTTAAGGTAAGCCCTTGTTCTTTCCTCAAAACGGTCAACCGTAGGGGTGTCAAAAGGCTCGCCTTTTTTATGCTCGTCTATAATTATAACCCGCTCTCCCGTCTTAACAAAACGGTCAACAGCCTCGACAATGCGGTTGTTGGTATGGTTGCCAAGGACAATATCGGCGGCGTCCAAACTTTCGGCGTCGTCGGGGAAAGCCTGCGGCATACAGCCGGTGAGTATTATTATTGAATGGGGCAGGGCACGCCTGTATTTGCGTACAATCTGCCTTGTTTTGCGGTCGCTTTCGGCTGTAACGGTACAGGAGTTTATAACAAAAATGTCCGGCATAGCGTCGGACATAATTTGTGTGTGGCCGGCGGCAGTAAGTAATCGTTCCATTGCCGCCGTTTCGTACTGATTAACTTTACAGCCAAGCGTGTAAAATGAAAAGGTCATTTGTTTACGTACGGTTATTAGTTTGTTGCTTCTTGGCGTTGAGCGGCACACTGCTTTTCGTAAGCAATACGGTTGCGGTCGTCGATTTTCTTGCTAATTGCGTCGATTACGGGGTCGCTGAAGAACGCAAGAACACCTACGACAAGACCGACTACCGTAACAAGAATACCGAAAATAATCGGCGTACATTCCATAAAGGAATAAGGAGTATACCAAGACATAGAGTCGATAAGCGCAAAGACAAGGAAGGAAAGGAAGTTGATTACTGCGAAAACTCCGCAACCGAGAGCAACCGTTTTGCTTACGGTTTTCATGCGGAAGTTTGCGGCAACAACAACCGCGATGCAAGCAAGACCGAGAAGCAACGATTCATGATAGGTAAAGGTAGTGGAAAGCGGATTTTCGGTTTCGTATGTGTAAAGTCTTGAATATTCGGAATAAGGCTCGTCTAATATGGCAATAACGCCTTCGTCTTCGGTTTCCAAGATAACCTCTCTGTCGAGGGGAAGCTCACCCGCAAATGTAAGTACCTGCAAAGCGACCATGATAAGTCCGAATACGAGCAGCTTTTTGAAACAGAATTTTTTTGCCTTGGGTTTCATAATCATTTTTAAATTACCTCTTTTACTGTAATTAGTATGCTTTTTTATATGTTAACCGAAAACGGCTAATGCATTTCGTTAAGATATACCACGTGCTGATTTCGTTGCATATAAACGTTTACCGCCAAGCCGATACCGAGATAGGTACAAAGCATTGACGAACCGCCGGCGCTGAAAAACGGCAGAGTAATTCCGATAACCGGCAAAACGGAAACGCACATTCCGATGTTGAGTATGGTTTGTGCGGCGAAAAGCCCGAAAAGACCGCTGCACATGATAAGCCCCATTTTGTCACGGGCATGATGCGCAACTACGAGCAAGCGGACGCAAACAGCTATTTCCAAAGCACAAACGGCTATAAGCCCGATTAGCCCCAATTCTTCGCCTATGCTGGCGAAAATGAAGTCGTTATGTTGCTCGGGTACGGCGTTAGCCTGAATAAAGTCGCCTTTGAACAGCCCTTTTCCGAAAAGGCCGCCGTTAGCCATTGCTATTCTGGCGCGCCATTGTTGCCAACCGCCGCCGTAAAGGTCCTCTTCGGGGTTGAAAAGGATTTCGATTCGGCGTCTCTGGTCGTCGTTCATGACAATAAACCAAAGTATCGGCGACATAACCGCAACGCTGAGCGCCGCTCCGATAAAATAACGGAGCTTAACTCCCGCGGCGAACATCATGGAAATAAAAATAAATCCGATAACAAGCGCCGAGCCGTCGTCACCCTGAAAATGAATCAACGCGATGGGTAAAACGCCGTGGATACAAAGGAGTATTAAATTAAGCGGCTTGTTAACCGTGTCACGAACTGCGTTAACGTGGCTTGAAAAGGTTATGATAAACGCGATTTTAAGCAACTCGGACGGCTGGAAAGTAAATCCGCCGGGAAGCCAAAGCCACGCCTTGTCGTCGGTGCCCGGAGGGGCGTAGCCGATAAAAAAGGTCAGCACAACCAAACCGACAGCAACGCCGGCGATAATAAACTTATGTTTGGCGATAGTTTCGTAATCAACAAAGCCCGAAAGCAAAACGACCAAGATAAGTCCGCCGACGATGGCGATAAGTTGGACAAAAAACTGTTTAAGGCTACCGGTATAGCGGGTAGCCGACATAACCATTATGCTTCCGAAGAGGGAGGCGAATACACAAATCGAAAGTAATACTTTATCGGTTTCGCGAAAATAGTCGGCAATTTTGCCTAATATATTACTTACGGCGCACACCCCCAACATGGTCTTTTCATAATTATAAAATAAAATTCAAATAAGTTCAAGCAAATACTTTAATATCTGCAAAAATTGTGATATAATCCTATAAACGAGGTTAAACTTTGTATTACATGACAATCGTATTTTACAGACTGTTTACATTCTGCGTCGAAAGAGGTGCAAAATGCGTCAATTTATAAGCAATTCTACCGAGGAAACCGAAGCCTTTGCGGCCGCCCTTGCGGACAAAATAAGCGGCGCCGCCGTAATCGCCATGACGGGCGACCTCGGCGCAGGAAAAACCGCCTTTGTAAGAGGCCTTGCGAAGGGCTTAGGCTTTACGGGCGAGGTTTCAAGCCCGACCTTTGCCATTGTTCACGAATACGTGGGGGGCAGATTGCCGCTTTACCACTTCGATATGTACCGAGTTGAAGATTGGAATTCCCTTTATTCAACGGGCTTTTTCGATTACATGGAAACAAAATCGGTGCTTGCCGTCGAATGGAGCGAAAATATTGAAAACGCGTTACCCGACGACCTTATTACGGTTGATATAAAACGCGGCGACGGAGATAACTGCCGCATTATTACCCTTTCGACGAGAGGAGACGTTAGCCTTTGAAAATTTTAGCTGTTGAATGTTCGGACAAGCCGGCGTCCTGCGCTATTGTCGAGGACGGAAAAATAATTTGCGAATCGTTTTTAAGTATCGGCGCAACCCATTCGCAAACCCTGCAACCAATGGTGAAAGATATGCTGAAAAACGCCGCTATCGACATTTCTACGGTCGACGAGTTCGCCGTATCGGTCGGCCCCGGCTCGTTTACGGGGCTGCGTATCGGAATATCTGCGGTGAAGGGCATGGCGTTCGGCTGCGGTAAGCCGTGTGTCGGCGTATCGACCTTGCACGCCGCCGCCTACGGCATGATAGCGAACAGGGGAGTTATTTGCGCCGTTATGGACGCCCGTTGCGGTCAGGTTTATACCGCAACCTTCTTTTCCGACGGCGAAAAGCTAAAAAGGCTTTGTGACGACCGTGCGATAATGCTTGACGAGCTTATAACCGACCTTAAAAATCTTAAATCAAGCGGCGAATACAAGAATGAAGGGATTTTTCTTGTTGGACGCGGCAACGAAATGTGCTATAATAAAATAAAGGACGAGGTTTCGGGTGTCAGGCTTGCTCCGCCTCATTGTTGTTGTCAACGTGCAAGCTATGTTGCCTTAGTTGCCCCCGAATATGATAAAATTTCGGCTCATGAGCTTTTGCCCAGCTACCTGCGCTTGCCGCAGGCTGAACGCGAGCTTAAAGCCAAAAAGGAGAAAATATAAAATGGAAAAGAAAATTGCAATCGGTTGCGACCACGGCGGCTTTGAAATGAAAAACGAACTGGTCGATTTCCTTAAGGAACTCGGCTTCGAGGTTGGCGACTTCGGTATCGTCGAAAAGGTATCGGTTGACTATCCGGTAATAGCTCAAAAGGTAGCCAATGCCGTAGCAAGCGGCGATTATCCGCTTGGCATACTCGTTTGCGGTACCGGAATCGGTATGTCCCTTGCCGCCAATAAAGTTAAGGGTATACGTGCCGCCGCCTGCTCCGAGGTTTACAGCGCAAAGTTTACCCGTATGCATAATAATTCTAATATTCTTTGTTTGGGCGGCCGCGTAATCGGTCCCGAAACGGCAAAAATTATGGTAGAAGCCTTTGTTACTACCGAATTTGAGGGCGGCCGTCATCAGCGCCGCGTTGATATGATTGACGCTATTGAAAAGGGCGAAACGCTTTAAAAAGTGATAAATATAAAAAGGGAGCTGTGAAATATATGGAATACTCTAATGTTGTAATTATGAACCATCCGCTTATCCATCACAAGTTGACTATTCTTCGCGACGAAAAAACGCCGTCCCGTGAATTCCGAGCGCTTGTGAGCGAAATTGCAATGCTCATGTGTTACGAGGCTACACGTGACCTGGCTCTTGAGGAGACTGAGATAAAAACCCCCGTCGCTGTTGCAAAAACAAAGAAGCTTGCGGGCAAAAAGTTTGCCATAGTTCCGATTTTGCGTGCAGGTCTCGGAATGGTTGACGGCATGCTCAACCTTGTGCCGAGCGCAAGAGTAGGTCATATCGGTCTTTACCGTGACCCCGAAACCCTTACTCCGGTTGAATATTACTGCAAGCTGCCTACCGATATCCCTAACCGAGATGTTATCGTAGTTGACCCTATGCTGGCTACGGGCGGCTCTGCCATTGACGCTATTTCTCAAATTAAAAAGCGTGGCCCGAAAAACATAAAATTCATGTGCATTATTGCGGCACCGGAAGGCTTAAAGGCCTTGTGTGAGGCTCACCCCGACGTTCAAATTTATGTCGGTGCCCTTGACGAAAAGCTTAACGACCACGGATACATTGTTCCCGGCCTCGGCGACGCCGGCGACCGAATTTTCGGAACACTGTAATGGCCGGTAACGCTAACCAAAAGCTAAAGCTTTTATACCTTTTGCAAATACTGCGTGACGAAACCGACGAAGAAAATCCGATAAAGACTGCGGATATTCTTCGTCGCCTTTCAGATATGGGTATAAACGCGGAGCGCAAATCTATATACCGTGACATAGCCTGCTTACAGGATGCGGGCTTTGACATAATTAACTCACCGGGCAGCGGCTACTTTATGGGCAGCCGTGACTTTGAGATGAGCGAAATTAAACTGCTTATTGACGCGGTGCAGGCGTCACGTTTCATAACTTATCAAAAATCGGTTACTTTAATCAACAAGCTGAAAAGCCTTGTCAGCGTTAACCAGTCGGCGGGGCTTGACCGTCAACTGCACATGGCGGGCAGGAAAAAAGCGTCGAACGAGCAAATTTATTATGTCATCGACACCGTTTACGACGCTATTGCCGAGGATAGGCAAATTTCTTTCCGCTACCTTGACTATACTCTGTCGGGCGAAAAGCATTACCGTTCGGGCGGAAATACATATACCGTCAGCCCCTACGCCCTTGTGTGGGACGACGAATATTACTATCTTTTTGCATATTACGAAAAGCGCGATATAATGGCTCATTTTCGTGTCGATAAAATCGACGGCGCAAAAATAACCGATAAAAAGCGCCTTAAATCGGAGGAATATAAAAACTTTGACCCGATTAAACAGTCGGAAACGTTGTTTTCTATGTTCGGCGGTGAAGAGGAATGGGTAACCCTTATAATTGATAACAGTTTAATGGGCGTGTTTGTTGACCGTTTCGGAAGCGACCTTGCGATTGTAAAGGTCGGCGAGGAAAAAATCACGGTGCGATTTAAAGCGGCGGTTAGCCCGACCTTTTTATCGTGGCTGTTTCAATTCGGTACAAGAGTAAAGATACTCACCCCCGAAAAGCTTATAAAAAGCATGGAAGAAATGCTGTCCGATGTGCTTAAATTATACGGAGAAACCTGATGATAAGATTTTTCAACGACGGCGATAAATCGGCGCTTAAAAACATTTGGATTAACGGCTTTTTTGACGACCAAAACACGGTCGACGCCTTTTTTGAAAAAGGCAAAAACCTGTTTAACTGTCTTGTTTACGCCGACGGCGAAAAGTCGGTCGCCGCTATGTATATTTTCGACTGTGCGGCAAGCCTCGGCGATAACGATTGTAAATCGGCGTACCTTTACGCTTTGTCAACCCTGCCCGAATATAGGGGAAAGGGAGTTATGACCTCGCTTATAAAATACGCCGAGGATTACCTTACCGAAAAGGGCTACGATTATGCTTTTCTCGCCCCGTCGGATAATTCGCTTTGAAAATATTACGAAAAGCTGGTTTTTTTGCCGTGCGATTTTAAAAAAAGCGCCGATATTCCCGCCGACTGTATTTTCGATATGCCGACCGAAACAAAAGCTTTGTCGGCGACTGAGCTTCACGGCTTGCGTGAGTCGTCATTTTCCGATTACGTCCGCTTTGATAAAGACGTTTTGGGCTTCATGCTCGATTTCGGCGAAGCGGAGGCGATATCCTTTGACGGTGGCTGGGCTGTTGTTGACGGCGACGGGGAAACCATACGTGTTATTGAGTTTTGCGGTGAAATAAACCGAACACTGTCGGCGGTAAAATCGCGGTATAAAAGCAAAAAATACCGTGTATACCTTGAAAACGGCGCTCTTATGGGCGAAGCTGTTTGCCGCGGAATGTTAAAACCGCTTTGTAATAAGGCGGCGCAAAACGATATCCATATCGGACTTATAATGGACTGAGAGGAAAGCAAAAATGCCAACCCTTACCCTTAATTTTTCACTTAAAAAGCATTCAAAGGTTAATATTTATCTTGACGGAAAGCTTTGCGGCACGGCGAAGGAAAACGAACAAAAAAAGCTTGATTTTTCGGGAGAAAAGCATACCCTCCGTTTTGTCCAGTACCGAGGAAAAACCGAGCGTTCACCCCTTGCCGTCGGTGCTATGCCTTATTTTGGCGGAGGCACCTCGCTTAACGGCGACGGAACAAAATCGAGCCATCTTATCCCGTGGCGTGCAACGGTTCATTACTGCGAATGTGCCCTTGATTTTGCCGCCGAGAATGACTGTACCATAGCCGTTTTATCGGTTACCGAAAAGGAACGGGGATGTATAGGCATTGATAACCATTTTATCCGTCTTAAAATCGGCACGGTGAACGGCGCCGAAACCGAAAATATTACCGTGACCGACCTCGGCGATACCGAAAAAGGCCGTTTCAAGCGTTGGCAG
>JBGVDX010000116.1:0-7995 GCA_045119575.1 Acutalibacteraceae bacterium | reverse complement strand
AGTAGTATTTGTTTTGCCGAATAACAAGAATATTATCATGGCGGCCGAGCTTGCAGTACCGCTCGCAACCCGCAAGGTTATCGTTCTTCACACAAAGACCATTCCTATGGGAATTTCGGCTATGCTTGCGTTCGATTCAAGCGTAAGCGACGACGATAACGCCGTTGAAATGATGGCCGCCGCCGACAACGTTGCTACCGGTCAAATTACCTATGCCGCACGCGACAGCGATTTCGACGGTCACGACATCAAAGAGGGCGATATCCTTGCCCTTAACAACGGCAAGCTCGATTTCACCGACACAGATTTCATGGCAGCTACCGTTAAGCTTACCGAAAAAATGTGTTCCAAGGAAACAAGCTTTGTAACCCTCATTTACGGCGCAGATGTTACCGACGAGCAAGCCGAGCAAGTTGTAACCGAGCTTCAGGGCAAGCTTGATTCAGAAATCGAAATCAGCGCAGTCAGAGGCGGACAGCCGATTTACTACTTCGTTATTTCCATTGAATAAATAACATTTTGCCGGAGGTAAAAAATATGACCGGCGGAAAGATTACAAGCATTAAAGGCGTTGGCGAGAAAAAAGCTCTCCTTTTCGAAAGGTTGGGCGTTGATTCCGTCAACGCTCTTTTGCATTTCTATCCGAGAAATTACATAGATTATTCTAAAATTACTCCGCTGAGCGAAACCGTGCTCGGCGAGGTTTCTTGCGTAAAAGCGACCGTTTTTGCCGCTCCGACAGAGCACCGTATTCGAAAAGGTTTGACGTTGTACAAGTTCAAAGCTTACGACGACGGTACTCCGCTTAACGTTACGATATTCAACAACAAGTATCAAGCGGCTAAGGTTAAAGCAGGAGAAACATATATATTTTACGGAAAGGTCGCAGGCAGCTTAATATGGCGCGACATGGCGTCGCCGGAAATATTGCCCGTCGACTGTGCAAAAATAAGGCCAATTTACCGTCAAACCGAAAATTTAAACACTTATTACATTGAAAAGGTCGTTAAATCGGCGCTTGAAAAGGCAGTAATTGAAGAATATTTACCCGACGAAATCAGGGAAAAATATAAGCTTTGTAAGCTTAGCGAGGCTATTAAAGCCATACACTTTCCCGAAAATTTCAAAGAGTTATATAAAGCAAGACGGAGACTTGTTTTTGACGAGCTTTTCGGGTTACAGCTCGGTATGCAGGTAATGAAAGAGAACAGAAAAATTGCAAATTCGTATGAAATAACGGCCGATTGTACCGCGGATTTCGAAAAATTGCTCCCCTTTTCGCTTACCGGCGCTCAAAAACGGGCTATAAACGATTGCGTCGGTGATATGAAAAGCGGAAAAATGATGAACCGACTTATTCAGGGAGACGTAGGCTCAGGTAAAACCGCCGTTGCCGCCGCCGTTTGCTATACTGCGGCAAAAAACGGTTTACAGGCGGCGTTAATGGCGCCAACCGAAATCCTTGCCGAACAGCATTTTAATTCGTTCATTAGAATGATGTCGGGTACGGGGTTAGAGGTTGCGCTGCTCACGGGTTCAACGACGGCAAAAAAGCGAGCCGAGATTTTAAGTCGGCTTAAATACGGCGATATCGACCTGATTATCGGTACCCATGCCATTATTCAGGACGACGTAGAATTTAATAAATTAGGATTAGTCATAACCGACGAGCAGCACCGTTTCGGCGTAAATCAACGCGCATTATTATCGGCAAAGGGTAACAATCCGCACGTTTTAGTTATGTCGGCAACGCCTATTCCGAGGACGCTCGCTCTTATGATTTACGGCGACCTCGATATATCGGTTTTGGACGAGTTGCCGCCGGGCAGACAGGAAATCGAAACCTATGTTATTGCCGGTAAGTTGCACGAACGGGCCTACGGTTATATACGCAAGCACCTTGACGACGGGTTGCAAGGGTATATAGTTTGTCCGCTTGTTGCAGACGACGAAGAAAACGAAAACAACAGCAAAATTGCCGCCGAGAACTATGCAGAAAAGCTGAAAAACGGCGCGTTTAAGGGATACTCCGTAGGACTTTTACACGGCAAAATGAAGTCGGCCGAAAAAGAAGCTGTTATGCATAAATTTGCGTCGGGGCAAATCCAGTTGCTTGTATCGACAACGGTAATTGAGGTAGGCGTAGATGTGCCTAACGCCGTAATAATGATGATCGAAAACGCCGATATGTTCGGCTTATCGCAACTTCATCAGCTTCGCGGTCGAGTAGGACGAGGACAGCATAAATCAACCTGCATTTTAGTTTCCGACGCTGAGGGCGATGAGGCTAAGGCAAGGCTCGACATCATAAAAAGCACAACCGACGGATTTAAAATAAGCGAAGAGGATTTAAAGCTGCGTGGCCCCGGTGATTTCTTCGGAAACAGACAAAACGGCTTGCCTGCGTTTAAAATCGCGAACATTTTCGCCGACATAGACATTGTGCGTGAGGCGAAAAACTGCGTAACGGAAATATTACAAAACGACCCCACGTTATCGTTATCGCAAAACGAGCCGATTAAAAAAGAGGCTAACAGAATTATAGAAAAAATGGGTAAAGTAGAAATGAACTGAGAAGGATAGAATATGACCAAAAATCAATTAAAGAAATTGCTTAATTCCTTAACTTTAGAGGAAAAAATCGGACAAATGTTTCAAGCGTTGCCCCATATCTTCGGCGAGCAAGGCGCCATAACGGGAATATTTGACGAAAATGTTGAAGTCGATGACCTCATAAGTGTTGTCGGCTCGATACTTAACATGTACGATACCGAGCGAATGAAAAATTTGCAAAAGCAACATCTTGAAAAAAGCAAAATTCCGCTTATTTTCATGAACGACATTATTCACGGATTTAATACTATTTTTCCGATTTCCCCCGCCCTTGCGTCAACTTTTGACACAGAGCTTATTAAGGAAACAGCACATATTACGGCAAAAGAGGTTGCTCCGTTCGGTGTAAACGCCACCTATTCCCCGATGGTAGACATTTCCCGTGACGCCCGTTGGGGCAGAGTTTGCGAAGGCTACGGTGAGGATACATATCTTTCGTCGGTTTGCGCAAAAGCGATGGTCGAGGGGTATCAGGGCGACGACCTCTCCGCCGACGATACTATCGCCGCCTGCGTTAAGCATTTTGCGCTTTACGGTGCGGCCTATGACGGCAGAGATTACAATAACGTCGATATGTCGGAGCGTATGATGAGAAACGATTATCTTCCGCCGTACAAAGCCGCCGTTGACGCAAAGGTTGCTTTAATTATGACCTCGTTTAATACCATAAACGGCATTCCCGCAACCATTAACAAGCACACAAATATTGATATTTTGCGCGACGAATGGGGCTTTGACGGAGTTTCTATTACCGATTACGGTTCGGGCAAAGCTTGTTATTCCGCGGGCGTTACCGAGAGCCACGCCGACACGGCCGCTTTGCTTATAGAAAACAAGGTTGACATAGACATGATGTCGGGCGTTTACGGAATGAAACATCTTGGAAAAGCTATCAAAAACGGTGACGTTTCGGTCGAACAGATTGACGACTGCGTAATGAGAATTTTGGAGCTTAAAAACAAATTAGGGCTTTTCGAAGACCCGTACAGATATTTTAAAGGCAGCGATGTTATCCCCGAAGCCGACAGAATCAGGCACAGAGAGGTTGCGCGCAAGACAGTAAGCGAAGGCAGTACGCTTCTTAAAAACGACGATAAGCTTTTACCGATAAAAAAGAACGCAAAGGTTGCGTTCATAGGGCCTTTTGTGTACGAAAACGACCTTACCACGCACTGGTCGCAAATTCACGGCGAGCGTGAAATAGGGCTTAACTTAAAAGAAGCCGTTGAAACCTTCGGCGAGCTTACGGGCGAATACAGTTATTCGGTAGGTTGTCCGTACATCAACATGAACGAGGCGTATGAGGATAAGCCGAACGACCCGTGCAACGGCGAGTATGAAAAGTACGAGGCCGAGGCGATTAAAAACGCCGAAAGCGCCGACGTTGTGGTTATGCTTATGGGTGAGCCGTCGGTATTTTTCGGCGAATCAAGAAGCCGTACCGATATCACCATTCCGGAAGTGCAAATGGAATTACTCAAAAAAATATACGCGGTAAACAAGAACATTGCAGTAGTTTTATTTAACGGCAGACCCCTTGTTTTAACCGAGCTTAGCAAAATGGCGAAGAGTATAATCGACGTATGGTATCCGGGGTCGCAGGGCTATCTTGGTATTTGCGATATGCTTTTCGGTTACACGTCGCCAAGCGGCAGACTCCCCTTCTGTTTCCCGCGCAAGAGCGGACAAGTACCGCTTTATTACAGCAACATTTTAACGGGACACGACAATTATGAGGGTCAATTTTGCAAATACACTCTGCGATACATTGACACGCTTAACACGCCGCTTTATCCGTTCGGATACGGGCTTAGCTATACCGATTTTGAATATTCCAACCTACGTGTTTCGTCAGATAAGCTGACCGAAAACGGCTCCGTTACCGTAAGCGTTGACATCGAAAATAAAGGTGAGCGGAGCGAGAGCGAAACGGTACAGCTTTACATAAAAGACGAAAGGGCTAAGCTTGTTTCTCGCCCGACAAAGGAGATTAAAGGCTTTAAGCGAGTATTCATTAAAGCGGGCGAAAAGAAAACCGTTTCCTTTGAAATTGACGAGCCGATGTTAAGGTTTTATGACAAGGATTGCAACTTCGTTTCGGAAAAAGGTAAGTTCCATGCTTTTGTTGCACCCCACAGTTATTTCGAAAAATCGGTTGAATTTGAGTTAATATAATATAAAAATCCGTGGCCTGGCGGTCACGGATTTTTAATTTGGTTAAATAATATGCATGATGTAACGGGCAAAGTTGAAAGCAAACTTTTTGTGGCGAGCCATAACCGATTTGTTGATTATATCATATGCCGCGGCGGCATATGCACGGTCGTCGGCGGTAATTTCGGCTCGTCGTGAGTAAAGCAGTTTATTAAAGCTTTCCGCCGACGCAGAAATTATTTCGTTGCCATATTCTTTGCCGAGTCTTTCAAGGAACAAAACGGGGGTTTCGTTGGGTTCAACTTCCTTGCCGTCGTATTTCGCAAGGCGTTTTATCTCGTACCATGCGCTATAGACAAATTGGCGGTTTTCGAACCTATACATTCGCGCCATTTGACGTTTTCGGCGTTTTATGACCCAATTTATAACAAGCCAAGCAATAATTACGCCGAAAATCGACGAGCAGATAATTACAACTACGCCGACGTTGGTTGTAACGCCTAACACAACAAATTCGGTGGAGAAAAGATCATTCTTTTCTTTATCGTTATAGGTAATTTCGCCTTCGGACTCCTCTTTCTCTTGTTCATAGGCGGGGTCTATTTCTTCGCCGCTGTTATCGAACAAGGTTTTGCTTTCACGGAACTCACTCATGCTTATATCATAGAATTTTTCGGCAAAGTAGGGAGACGGTTCAAAGGTTACCCAGCCGAAGCCGTCAAAGTAAACCTCAACCCACGCATGGGCATTATTGTTACCGATTATTTTATCTTCGCCGGCGTCGGTCAATGGAGCAAATCCCTTTACATATCTTGACGGTATGCCCGCCTCACGGCACATGAGGGCAAGCGCCGATGCGAAGTAGGTTGAATAACCTTGCTTTTCGTTGAAAAGGAAGTTGTCGACAAAATCAACGCCTTCGGGAACCTCGCCCGTTTCGTAAACGTATTTAAACTGATACAAGTATTCCATAATGCTCCAAACCTTGTCAACACGGGTTTCGGCTTTTGCATCGGAAATTATTTGATTTGTAAGCTCGCTTATACGTTCGGGTACGTTTTCAGGTATGGACAAATATCTGCCGTAAATGGCCTTTTCGTACGCCTCAAGTTCGGCGGAGTTTATATTTTTTGTGTCCGGGTTTTTCTCGGTATATGCTTCGCTACGCAAATAGGCAAGCTGTGACCCGATATCGAAATAATAGCTGTTAAACGAATAATCAAAGCGATTTCTCATGTACTGGTTGGTGTACATATTTTCGCACGGGTCATACCAAATAGTGCGCTTATGCGGATTTTCGATAAATGTAAGTCCGTTGGTTGTAAAAAGGGTGCGGAAATACATATCCCCTTGATAGGTCAGGGTTATGGGGTTTTCGCTATACTCAAGTTCCGCTTTATCAAACGCCGCCATTTTAAGGGCGGTGCTCATAGGCAGCTTTGACGCTTCATACGGATCTTCGCCTTTATCGTGATATCGGGTTTTGCCCGTAATGCAGGAAAGGGAAAGCTCCCAGCTATGCCCCGTGTAGATATCGTTATAGCTACCGACTACATAAACGGGTTTAGCAGAAGTGATTTTCAGCGCTTTATCAAAGTTAAGGGCGCCTCTCGGTCCGCCGAGATAAGCATCGTCATAGCCTACTCCCGACCACGCAATATAATATGAACCGACGCCGTTTTCATAAAACGAGTCGTTTGAAAAGCGTTCAAGCGAGAAGCGGCGGCTGAACGCATTCTCCTCAAAAGGAGAAATCATAGACGCAACGGCAACGCAAACACACATTACAGCCGCAATCCCGAAAACAGCAAAGCGTTTAAAACCAAAGCCCGTACCCGACTTGGCTTCGAAATGCTCGAACATTTTATAAAGCGAAAGCACAACCAAAACGTAAATAAGGGCAGCAAAAGCTCCCATTGAAGCACGGTTTTTGGTAGAGGCAAACTGTAATCCGTAGAAAACAAAGGTTGACGCCGCCAAAACAACAAGGTTAATTTTATGCGAAATAAAGAACACCGATAAAAAGGAAATGGCGACCGCTATGCCGTAGGCTACGCCCATTTGCTGGGCATCAGTAAGTTTTTCGGTGCTGAGCGCTCTATCCATAAGCATTTGGAACAGGTCGCCGAATGACGGCAAAACGCCCAATATTATAAGCAAGACCGAAATAATTATTCCGACGCCGATAACGGAAAACACAACGATACTGAAAATCTTATAAATCCGTTTAAAGCAACTGATGATGTAAAAAATAAGGGTTGCGAGAGCGGTAGAAAATATAATAGACGCCGCGGTAACGTTAACGATAATCGAATTGGCTACGGCGGTCATGAATATGCAGGCAAAAAGCTCGCAGAAAACGAACTTTATAACAAGGTTTATAAGTTTATCCTGTTTTTTCTGCACAGCTTTTTCACCTACCTTTTCTTAAAATTAAAATGCAATCGGCTCTTTTCCGTTTGCGGTAACGACCGCTACCGAAACCCCGTCGGACATTATGCCGCGGATTTCCTCCTGACGTTTTTGGCGGTCCTCGTCGCTGTATGTAACGCAAACAAGGGCGGTTTTGTATCCCGCTCCGATTGATCCGCGCAGCGACCTTCTTAAATCGGCGTCGGTTCGGTCGGTAACGACCATAACGTTCGCCCCTCCGACATGTTCGGATATGATTTTATCAACAAGATTTACGACGTCGGTTTCACCGTCAAATTTTACGCACGCCATAAGGTTATAGAAGCCCGAATAATCCTGAAGCTCATCAACGTGACGGTCGCACATGCCGCCTTTATCGTAATAAACAACTCTTGCGGTAAGATTATCGGCAAGGGCGTTTGCGACAAGCGAAATTGCACATTCAAGCATTCTGTCCTCGGCGCTTGCCATTAACGCACGGTCGTCACTCGGCTTGTTCATAAGGTCAAGAGCAACGATAATTCCGACTTCCTTCAACGGTTCATAGTTTTTAACCATGATTTCGTTCATTTTGGCGGTAGCCTTCCAATGAATGGTTCTTGGGTTATCGTTTATTTGGTAAGGACGGACATGAGAAACAAGCATATCGTCCTTTTTTAGCGCGTTAAGGGTAATTGAGGTTTGATTAATAAGACGGCTGTCTACGCCGATACCCGTAACCGAATACACCCGTGGGTAAACGGTGATTTTGCAAGGCTTGATTTTCTTTTTTAAACAAAAAAGGCCAAGCATATCGTACATACGGATAGTATCGGT